>JBCDHO010000024.1:0-14494 GCA_038749855.1 Pseudomonadota bacterium | reverse complement strand
GCGGGTACTCTTCCCCGTCTTCCCATTTGATCGTTTCCTTGCTATCCATCGTAGAGCGGGTCAGGATCGAAAAATCTGAAGAGACATCCTGGAAAACCACCTTACGATATTCAGGGTGAATGTCAGCTTTCATGACGGTTTTCCTGCTATCGGGCCTACAAAGAGCCGGGCATTTTAACGGCCCGAACCCCGCATTGCAAGACGTTTTGGGGCCGTTTGGGGGACATCCGGCGCTGGCCGTCGCCAGGAAGCCTACAACGGCTCAGCCACTGATCGGAATACGATTCGAAACCGTCCGCTTTTCGGGGACGGCGGCACCCTCCTCCGGAAGAAAGAGCGCCTGCAAATCATTGCTGAAACGCCAGCCAAGCTCCGTGGGCCGATAACCTTTTGCAGCGGGTTCAAGCAGCCCCTGGTCCAGGGCGCGGCGGATCGGTTCGATCACTACCTCCGGCGAGAGCCCGGTCCGGTCGCTGAACCGCGACAGCGTGAAGCCTTTCCGCAGCCGCAGGACGTTGAGGAAAAACTCGAAGGCGAGATCGGCGGCGGGTACTGCCTCGTCCTGAGCCAGGATGTCGCCCGCGAGGTAGCGCTTCGGATGGCGGGTCTTGATACGGCGCCGAATTCGGCCTTCCGCAGGCAATGTCAGCTTGCCGTGCGCGCCGGCGCCGATACCCAGGTAGTCACCAAACCCCCAGTAATTGAGGTTATGCCGGCTTTCCCGCTCCGGCTGACACCAGGCAGACACTTCGTAGTGACTGAAGCCAGCGCCTTCGAGTCGTTCTGCGCTGGCCTCCTGCATCGACCAACACACCTCGTCATCCGGCAGCGTCGGGGGCGAGGCGGCAAACGCCGTATTCGGCTCGAGGGTTAGCTGGTAGTGACTCAGGTGCGCGGGATTCGTCGCGAGCGCCTGGTCGAGGTCCGAGAGCGCCATGGCCACGCTCTGACCCGGCAGGCCGTACATCAGATCCATATTGAAGTTTTCCAGGCCCGCGGCATGCAACGATTCAACGGAACGGTGAATCTCTTCCGGCCCGTGCACCCGCCCGAGCGCCGCGAGCGAACCGGCATCGAAACTCTGTGCCCCCAGGGATACGCGGTTGATGCCGACATCGCGGTAGGCCCGGAAGCTGTCTCGCTCAATGGTGCCCGGGTTCGCCTCGAGCGTGATCTCCAGCCCCGGAGCAAATCCGATCCTCGCCCGCAGGCCCTCGAGCAAGGCGCCCATCTGTTCCGCGCTGAACAGACTCGGCGTGCCGCCCCCAAAATAGACCGTGTGAACCCGTCGCCCCCAGACCAAGGGCAGCTCCTGCTCGAGATCCCGCAGCAGCGCCTCGAGGTACGCCTCCGCGGGCAATTCCCCTTTCAGCGCGTGTGAATTGAAATCACAGTAGGGGCACTTCCTTACGCACCAGGGCAGGTGCACGTAAAGCGACAGGGGCGGCAGGCCGCCGCCAAAGGGTGTCTCAGGCGAGCTCAAGGGCCGCCACGAGGGCCGCAACCGCCTGCCCACGGTGACTGATGCGGTTCTTACGCTCCCGGGGCAGTTCTGCGGAAGCGCAGTCTTCCTCTGGCACAAAAAACAGGGGATCGTAGCCGAAGCCACCCTCACCCCTTGGACTGAACAGGATGCGCCCGTGCCAGGCGGCCGTGGCAACGAGAGGCGCCGGGTCACGGGGACCGCGCAAAAAAACCAGCGCACAATAAAAGTGAGCCACCCGCTCCTCGCCGACCAGCAGATTCATTTCGTTCAGGAGCAGGGTGTTGTTCGCTGCAGCCGTGCCCTCGGGGCTGTAGCGAGCGGAATGAATCCCCGGTGCACCCTCCAGCGCCGGCACAACCAGCCCGGAATCATCAGCGAGCGCGGGAAGTCCGGTGTATGTGGCGGCGTTGCGCGCCTTGAGCAGCGCGTTTTCAACGAAGGTCAGGCCGGTTTCCTCCGCCTCCGGTGTATCCCACTCGGACTGCGGGCGCACCTCAAAGCCCAGTGGCGTCAGGATCTGATCGAACTCACGAAGCTTGCCAGCGTTACCACTGGCCAGAACGACCTGTTTCGCTGGCGTAGCCATCAGTTCCACCTGCCCTGGACGAACACCACGAATCGCTCACTCCGCCAGCGCAGCCAGCTGCGCAGCGAGCAGTTCATCGATGCCCTTCGTGGCCAGGTCGAGCAGCTGGTCAAGCTCACCGCGCCGGAACGCGTGACCTTCCGCGGTTCCCTGGACCTCGATAAAGCCACCACCATCGTTCATGACAACGTTCATGTCTGTTTCCGCCGTGGAATCCTCCGCGTAGTCGAGATCGAGCACCGGGGTGGTGCCGTGAATGCCCACGGAGACCGCCGCCACCTGGCCATGAATCGGGTTCCGGTCGATTTTCCCCGTCTGCTCCAGCCATCGGCAGGCGTCCGCCAGGGCCACGTACGCCCCGGTGATCGACGCGGTGCGCGTTCCGCCATCCGCCTGCAACACGTCGCAATCGACGGTAATTGTCCGTTCGCCGATGGCGGCGCGGTCCACCACGGCCCTCAGGGAGCGACCGATCAGCCGCTGAATCTCCAGCGTCCGCCCACCCTGCTTGCCGACATTCGCCTCGCGCCGCATCCGGCTCCCGGTGGAACGCGGCAGCATCCCGTACTCGGCCGTGACCCAGCCCTCGCCCTTGTTGCGCAGCCAGGGTGGCACGCGCTCCTCGACAGAAGCGGTGCACAGCACGCGCGTGTGGCCGCAGGCAATCAGGACGGCGCCTTCGGCATGCATGGTGTAATTGCGTTCGATCGAAACGGCGCGCAGCTCGTCAGGTGCTCGCTGGCTGGGTCGCATGGCTACTCCGGGTCATGGTGGACCGCTGTCACTGTAAATGAGGCGTACTCGCGCGGGGCTGCGGTTCCTCCGCCGCAGGCGAGCGGCTACCATTGTGCCATCGGCGAGGCGCCGGAACCAAAGAAGGCAGGAAGATGATCAGAAGCATGACCGGCTTCGCCGCTGCCGGTGAACAGTTCCCGTTCGGGCGGCTCGGTTGGGAAGTCCGCAGCGTTAATCACCGCTACCTGGAGTACAGCCTCCGCCTACCCGAGGAGTTTCGCGTGCTCGAGCCCAAGGTGCGGGACATTCTCAGCGGCTTCGTACAGCGCGGGAAAATCGATGCGACGCTCCGCTTTCATCCCATGGGCGGTGCGGGCGGCGCCCTGGCCCTGAACCGCGACGTCGCCACACGACTCCTGGAACTGCACGAAGACCTGGCGACCATGGCCGGCACGAGCCAGGAGGTCGACGTGGCGCAGCTGCTGCGCTGGCCCGGCGTGGTAACGGAATCGCTCGCGGACCCGGCCCCGATGCACGAGGCCGCCCTCGCGCTCCTGTCCAAGGCCGGGGAGAGTCTCGTCGCGGTGCGTGGACGCGAGGGTGAAAAAATGGCCGCCATGGTCAAAGAGCGTCTCGATGGCGTGGAGCAACTGACCCGGGATGTCCGGAGCTGGCTGCCGGACATCCGGACCGCGCTGCGCGATCGCATGCGGGAACGCGTCGCGGAGCTTGGCCAGACGCTCGACCCGGAGCGACTGGACCAGGAAGTGGCCGTGCTCGCGCAAAAAATGGATGTGGACGAGGAGCTCGATCGGCTCGACGCCCACGTGGCGGAAACCCGCCGGACCCTCACGCTCAGCAAGCCGGTTGGGCGACGCCTGGACTTCCTGATGCAGGAGTTCAACCGCGAGTCCAACACGCTGAGCTCCAAGTCTGTAGACCAGCGCACAACCCAGGCCGCCGTGGAGCTCAAGGTGCTCATCGAGCAGATGCGGGAGCAGGTCCAGAATGTCGAATAGGGCGGAATCGGGCGGGGGCAACCGGCCGGTGAACGCCGGGATGTCCGGCCGCCTGTTTATCGTGGCCGCACCGTCAGGGGCGGGGAAGACCAGCCTGGTCAACGCGCTCGTGGCCGATGATCCGCACCTTGTCATTTCCGTTTCCTACACAACCCGTCGGCCACGCCCGGGTGAGGAAGACGGTGTGCACTATCACTTCACCACGCCCGAAGCCTTTAGCCAGCGACGCGACGCCGGCGAGTTCCTGGAACACGCCGAGGTCTATGGCAACTATTACGGCACCCACGGCGCCACCACGGAAGCGGTGCTCGCCTCCGGCAAGGACGTGATACTCGAAATCGACTGGCAGGGCGCCCGGCAGGTCAAGGAAACCTTTTCCGGTTGCCAATCCATCTTTATCCTGCCGCCCTCCGTCGCCGCCCTGCGGGAACGGCTCGGAGACCGGGGCCAGGACTCGGAGGAAGTGATCGAAGGACGCATGACCAAGGCGCGTGCCGAAATTTCTCACTGCAAAGAGTTCGATTACGTCGTGATCAACGACACCTTCGACGAGGCCGTCGAAGATTTGCGCAAGCTCGTGGCCCACTGCCGTGGCGTGGGCCCCTGGAGCCAGGTGCCTTTCGAGCCACTTCTGGCCGAGTTGCTGGCGCCAGCGCCCCAGATTGGATAATATTGAAGGCTTGGCCCCGTTTGCGGGCCCGTAACGGAAACACTGAACAGATACCCGGGAATAACCCATGGCACGCATTACCGTAGAAGATTGTCTCGACAACGTAAACAACCGCTTCGAGCTGGTGCTCACCGCCACGCGCCGCGCGCGCCAGATCGGCCACGGTGCCGATCCGATGGTCGAGGAAGAAAACGACAAGCCCACCGTGATTGCCCTGCGCGAGATCGCTGACGGCCTGATCGACGCTGAGAAGGTCGACCTGATCCAGGCCGAAATCGAAGCCGCCAAGGTGTTCGACGTCGAAGAGCTGGAGGACGACGCCTCCGCCTGAGGCGAACCCCACACCCCGCTCTCGCATGCTGGCGACTTCGAGCTTTCCGGAACCGGTCCTTGAACTCAGGGACCTTCTGAATACCTATCTCGAGCCCGATAAGGTCGCCGTCATCCTGCGCGCGTTCGAGGTTTGCGCCAAGGCCCACGAAGGCCAGACGCGCAAAACCGGCGAACCCTACATTCTCCATCCCGTGGCCGTGGCCAGCATCCTGGCCAAGCTGCGCATGGACCACTTCAGCGTCGCCGCAGCCGTGTTACACGACACGATCGAAGACACGCCGCTGACCAAGGAAACGATCGCGGCGGACTTCGGCACGGAGATCGCCGACCTCGTGGACGGCGTTACCAAGCTGGACAAGATGAAGTTCCGCACGCGCCGGGAGGCGGACGCGGAGAGCTTCCGCAAGATGCTGCTGGCCATGTCGCGCGACCTGCGCGTCATCTTCATCAAGCTGGCGGATCGGCTGCACAACATGCGTACGCTGGGCGTCATGTCACCAGACTCCCGGCGCCGCATTGCCCGAGAGACCCTGGACGTCTACGCACCGATCGCCGATCGGCTCGGCATGAACGTGCTCAAATCCGAGCTCGAAGACCTGGGCTTCGCCAGCCTGCATCCCTGGCGGCACCAGACCATCGCAGAGCACGTGCAGGAGGTGACCGGCAACCGCGAAGAGGTCATCGAAACCATTCGCAAGGCGCTCAAGCGCAAGATGAATGAGACGGGTGTGCCCTGCCGGATTCTCGGCCGGGAGAAGACGCCTTACAGCATCTACCGGAAAATGCTGGCACGGGATCTGTCCTTCACCGAGGTGATGGACGTCTACGCCTTCCGCATCGTCACCCACTCCGAACCGCACTGCTACATGGCGCTCGGCGCAGCCCACGCGCTCTACCAGCCCCGGCCCGGACGCTTTAAGGACTACATCGCCCTGCCGAAAGCCAATGGTTACCAGAGCCTGCATACGGTGCTTTCCAGCCCCTATGGCCTGCCCGTGGAGATTCAGATTCGCACCGAGGAAATGGACATCACGGCCGAAAAAGGGGCCGCAGCGCACTGGCAATACAAGAGCGGCGAAACCACCGCGGGAACCGCCCAGGTCCGCGCTCGCGAGTGGCTGATGCAGCTGGTCGATGTGCAGCGCCACACGGGCGACTCGCTGGAGTTCCTCGACGGCGCCAAGTCCGATCTCTTCCCGGATGAGATTTTCGTGTTTACGCCCAAAGGTAAGATCATCGATCTGCGGCGCAACGCAACGGCGCTGGATTTCGCCTACGCGATTCACACGGACGTCGGCAACCACACGAAGGCCGTCCTGGTCGATAAGGTAGAGGTGCCCCTGTCCACGCGATTGAATCATGGGCAAACCGTGGAGGTCGTCACCGATCCGGACACCAATCCCGTTCCGGAGTGGCTGGACTTTGTGGCCACCGCCAAGGCGCGCACCGCCATCCGCCACTATATTCGGTCTCTTGAGGCTGAAGACACCGTGCGCCTCGGGCTGCGCATGCTTGAGACCGCACTCAATGCCCGCGGCAGTTCCATGGAACAGGTTTCCCAGGCGCAGCTCGACCAGCTGCTCGAGGACAACCAGTTCGAGCGCCCCGAAGCCCTCTACCGGGCGGTCGCCCTGGGCAACCTGCTGGCCGAAGTTATAGCCACGCGGCTGGCGCCGGATGAGAGCGGCGAAGGAAAGGTCGAGGCGCTGGAGATTGCCGGCTCCGAGGGCAGTGCGGTCGCCTTCGGCGCCTGTTGCCACCCGGTTCCCGGCGACGCCATCATGGGCTACCTGTCCGCCGGCAAGGGGGTGGTGGTGCACCGTGCCAGCTGCCGCAACGTCCGCGAACTGCGCAAACACCCTGATCGCTGCGTCGCAGTTCGTTGGGCGTCCATTACGCACAGCATGTTCCCGGTGATTATCCGGGTCATCAGCGAGAACGTGCCGGGCAGCCTGGCCAACATCTCCGCTACCATCAACGAGGCGGGGAGCAACATTGAAAAGGTCGAGCAGCCGGAAGCCAATCCGGAGACGGCGACACTGCTGTTCACGATCAGCGTCAAGAACCGGGACCACATGGCGCGCGTGATGCGCCGACTGCGCCGCAACCGGAAGGTGCTTCGGGTCAGTCGCGTCACCTCCTGAACAGGCCAGCCATCGGCCGGCCCCTGCAGACCAAAAATCCAGTAACCTTGCACGCGGCCGGCGCGAAGCCGGACGACCGAAGAGGGCAACACCATGGACAAGACCATCATCAGCACGCCAGATGCACCGGCGGCGATCGGAACCTATTCACAGGCGGTCCGCTACGGAGACCTCGTCTTCCTGTCCGGCCAGATCCCCCTCGACCCGGCCACCATGAAAGTGGTGGAAGGGGGCATCGAGCCCCAGGTGCACCGCGTCTTCAATAACCTCGCCGCGGTCTGTGCGGCGGCCGGCGGCAGCCTCGGTGACATCATCAAGCTGAACGTGTTTCTGACCGATATGGGGGATTTCCCGGTGGTCAACGAGGTCATGGGCCAGCACTTCAGCGAGCCCTACCCGGCGCGCGCTGCGGTGGGCGTTGCGGCCCTGCCGAAGAATGTCGCCGTGGAGATCGAAGCCGTCATGGCGGCGCCGGGTGAGCGCTGACGCCCTTGAACAGCTGAATGGTGTCGGCCCGAAGCTGGCCGATCGCCTCCGGGACCTGGGCATTCATGGAATCCCGGACCTGCTTTTTCACCTGCCGCTCCGCTACGAGGACCGGACGCGCCTGACGCCGATCGGTGGCCTGTTGCCGGGCATGACGACGCAGATCGAAGGCGAGGTGGAGCATTCGGCAATCGTGCCGGCGCGCGGACGGCGGGCCATGCTGGTGGTGGTGCTGAGCGATGGCACCGGGCGCATCTCTCTGCGTTTCTTTCATTTCCGCGCGCACCAGAAACAGCAGCTTGCGCGCGGCGCCCGGCTGCGCTGCTACGGCGATGTGCGTCCGGGCTTCCGGGGCCTGGAAATCATCCATCCCAGCTACACGCGGCTGGCGCCTGATCGGGACACACCGCTTGCGGATCGGCTCTCGCCCATCTACCCGACGGTCGAAGGGCTGGGCCAGAACACCTGGCTGAAACTCAGCGACCAGGCCCTGGCGCGACTGGAGCACGGCGCGCTGGACCTGGAAGAACTGCTCCCGGCGGCCATGCTCGATAACCTGCAACTGCCGACGCTCGTTGAAGCGCTGCAGCTCATCCATCGCCCGCCACCGGGCGAGGATGTGACGGCCCTCATGAACCGGGACCACCCCGCTCAGCACCGGCTCGCCATGGAAGAGCTGCTGGCACACAACCTCAGCATGCGCCAGCTGCGACAGCGACAGCGCGCCCGGCGTGCCTGGCGACTGGGCCCGGTTTCAGACCTGGAACACCGCTTTCTCGACGCACTGCCCTTCGAACTCACGGGTGCCCAGGCGCGCGTCGTCGACGAGCTGGGCGCCGACATGGACGGCGAGCACCCGATGCTGCGCCTCGTGCACGGCGATGTGGGCTCGGGCAAAACCGTGGTCGCCGCCCTGGCCGCACTCCGCGCCGTGGACAACGGTGTCCAGGTGGCCATCATGGCGCCCACGGAAATCCTTGCCGAGCAGCACTTTCGCGTGTTCAGCGAGTGGCTGGCGCCGCTGGGTATCACGCCGGCCTGGCTGACCAGCAAGGTCAAGGGCAAGGCGCGAACCGCGGCCCTTGAGGCCATCGCCGGCGAGGCGCCCGTGGTCATCGGTACCCATGCGCTGATGCAGGATGGCGTGCACTTCCGGCGCCTCGGGCTGGTCATCGTCGATGAGCAACACCGCTTTGGTGTCGGTCAGCGCATGGCGCTCATGGGCAAGGGTGACGACGGCGAGGTCCGACCACACCAGCTGATCATGACCGCCACGCCCATACCGCGAACGCTGGCCATGACCGCCTATGCGGGGCTTGAAGTTTCCGTCATCGATGAGCTGCCGAAGGGCCGGAAACCGGTTCGTACCGCGGTGCTGTCGGAAGAACGCCGGTCAGCGGTCATTGATCGCGTGGAAAAGGCCTGCCGTGATGGCCGCCAGGCCTACTGGGTGTGCACCCTGATCGAAGAGTCCGACGCGGTAGAAGCGCAGGCCGCCGAGGAAGTCGCCAACGAACTGGCGGCCCGTCTCCAGGGCGTTCCGACGGGCCTGGTTCATGGGCGCATGAAGCCCGCCGAGAAGCAGGCCGTCATGGACGCCTTTAAGCGCGGCGACCTGAAGCTGCTGGTGGCCACAACGGTCATCGAGGTTGGCGTCGATGTACCCAACGCCTCCCTCATGATCATCGAGAACGCCGAGCGCCTTGGCCTCTCCCAGCTCCACCAGCTACGGGGCCGCGTGGGCCGTGGCGCGGCCGAGTCCTCCTGCGTACTGCTGTACAGTTCGCCCGTTGGCGAAATGGCCAAGCAGCGCCTCGACATCATGCGCGAGACCAACGACGGTTTCCGTATCGCCGAAAAGGATCTCGAGCTGCGCGGTCCTGGCGAAGTCCTGGGCACGCGGCAAACGGGGCTGGTCCAGTTCCGCGTTGCCGACCTGGCCCGGGACGCCCACCTGCTGGACCGCATACCCCCCGTGGCCGAGGGCCTACTGGCGCAGCATCCGGAACAGGTCAGACGGCTGATCCGCCGCTGGGTAGGCGACGCCACCCGCTTTGCCGGCGTTTGAGCCGGAAGCAGCGGCCAACAGCCAGATGCACTGACCGCCTCCAAGCTACCGACCACCGCCTGGCTCAAGCCAATGGCATGAGACGGGCCGCGTGATCGCAACTGCTAAGATAATGAGAAACGATCAATAATCGGGGGTCCCGCGTGGGCAATAACGTCCTTAAGAAGCTACAGGTGGAGCTGTGCAAGCTGCAGAACTGGCTGCAGGACAGCGGTGAGCGCGCCATAATTATCTTTGAAGGCCGAGACTCCGCCGGCAAAGGCGGCATGATCAAGACCATCCAGGAACGCGTCAGCCATCGGGTGTTCCGAAGTGTCGCCCTTCCGAAGCCGACGCTGGAAGAGTCTTCCCAGTGGTACTTCCAGCGCTACATCCAGCATTTTCCGTCCGCCGGTGAAGTGATTCTGTTCGATCGAAGCTGGTACAACCGTGCCGGCGTTGAGCGTGTGATGGGCTTCAGTGACGAATCGCAGGTTGCTCGCTTCTTCCGCAACACACCAAACTTTGAACGCTCCGTCACCTCCTCCGGGATCACGCTGCTGAAGTACTGGCTCGAGATCGACCCGGAAGTGCAGGAAGCGCGCTTGCATGAGCGCCAGGAAGACCCGCGCAAGTATTGGAAACTCAGCCCCATGGATCTTGAGGCGCAGCCTCGCTGGTATGACTACTCGCGGGCCCGAGACGACATGTTCAAGTACACGAACATTCCCGAAGCGCCCTGGTACGTGGTGCCGTCAAACGACCAGAAGGTGGCCCGCCTGAACTGCATCAGCCATCTGCTGTCACAGTTCGACTACAACGGTGACGACTACGAGTCCCTCGATATCGACATTCCGCCGGTGGATGAATCGAAAGCCTATGATGATCAGGCAACGCTGGCGCAGCTGCCCACGGTACCGCAGCTTTACTGACGAACGCCGCTCAGCTGAGACAGCATGCGCCCCTCGATTTCCGTGCGCGCGGCCTGCAGCTCACCCTCGATGTTGCTTTTCAGCTCAATGAAGGCGGGCAGGCTTCGCAGCGGGTCCAGGCGGCCATCCAGATCGATCAGCCAAAGCTGGCGCCAACCCCGATCGTAGGCCGCCTGGAGCGAAGCGACCGCCGTCTCAAAGTCGTTGCGCAGTATGTCGATGATTGATTGCGTGTAGTAGACATCGGGGGTGTCGATGCCCACATCGCGGGCGCGTTGCAGGGCGGCAACGGCCTCAGTCAGACGCTGCTCCGCAAGCGAGGCATCACCAATAGCGCCGTGCAGGAAAGCCGCCGTGGTGAGCGCGAAGAGCTGATCACCATCGAAAACCTTACTCGGGCTCAGGCGAATGGCCTGCTCAAACTCCACGAGCGCCATCGGTAGATTCTCACCGACCAGGTGAATCAAGCCCATCTGGTGGTGGTAGTAGCGCCGGAAATTGTCCGGCAGGGCGTCAAGGTCATCGCCAAAGGCGTCGCGAACGCGACTTTCTGCCTCCTCCAGGCGACCATCAAGCAAAAGCAGCTGAAAGTACTGGTTGTTCAGCTCGTTGTTTTCCTCCGCCAGCGCCAGTCCTTCCAGCAACAGCGCCTCCGAACGCTCCAGGTCGCCGAGTTCCAGCCAGGCCTTGGACAGCCCATAAACGGCACTGGGCGTTTCCGGAGAGAGGTCATAAGCCTGCCGTGCGAGCTGCCAGCCGCGAACCAGTTCGCCGGCGTGCAGGTCCAGCAGCGAGGCACTGCGAAGCAGCTGCAGTGAATCACGCTTAATGAGAAGCAGGTCATTGATGAGCTCACGAGCCGCCTCGACCTCACCCTGGCTGCTCAGGTTGTCGGCATAGTTGATGGCAAGCAGCTCGTTCAGGGGGTCAATTACCATGGCTTCTTGTAATATGACGGTTTGCTCCTCCAGACGACCGGTGGCGCCCAGAAGGTTAGACAGCCAGAGCCTTGCGGGCACGTACACGTCGTCAAGCTTGATCGCCTTGCGGAGTGCAGACTCCGCAGAGTCTTGCTGACCGATCTCCATGCGTGCCAGTCCCAACGCCGCCAGCGCCTCAGCGGATTCCGGATCCAGCGCCAGGGCCTTTTCAATCATGGGCATGGCACGGTCAACGGCGCGCATCGGATTCAGGTCACCGTAGAGCGCCAGCAGCACAAAGGAATCAGCCAGCGCTGCATAGGCGGGCGCGTAGAGCGGGTCGTGGTCGAGCGCTTCGCCAAACCGCTGGATGGCCAGCTCGAGGTCCGCGGGGGTGCGGCGCCACCAGAGCTCCCGCCCCTCCTTGTAAGCGCCGTAAGCTTCAATGTTCTGCGGGCGGGTCGTCGGCGCCTCTTCAACCAGCCCATCGAAGGACTCGACCAGGGCCGCCGCGATCATGCTGGCGACCTCGTCCTGGAGCGCAAAGACATCGGTCAACTCCCGGTCAAAGTTCTGGGACCAGATGTGGTAACCGTCTTCCACGTTGATCAGCTGGGCCGTCAGGCGAATGCGGTTGCCCGACGTGCGCAGACTGCCCTCGAGCACCGTGCTCACGTTCAGGGCCCGGCCGATCTGACGAATGTCCTCCTCGGGCTCCCGGAAGGCGAAGGACGAGGTTCGCGCGGCCACGTGCAGGCCGTCGACCTGTGCCAGCAGGTTGAGGATTTCCTCGGCCATACCGTCGGAGAGATGGCCCTGGTCACGGTTCTCGGACAGGTCCGTGAAGGGCAGGACGGCGATGGAGTTTTCCGGCGCGGTAAAACTGCGCGCGTCGTTTTCAATGAAGGTCGTGGCCGCTGGCGTGTCGCCTGTGTCCAGCGTCATGTAGTACTGGTAAAAGCCGTACCCGAGACCGCCGGTGGCAAACAGCATGATGCTGAACAGGGCGAAGGTCTGCGCGGGCGCCAGAAGGCTTTCGTCGGAGGTCTGCTCCACACCGTGACCGGTGATATCGAAGCGCCAGGCCAGGAGAAAAACGATGGGGAAGCCAAGGATCAGCGCAGCGACGATGGCCGTCGGCACCCAGCCGGGCAGCGGCATGAGCTCGACCACCGCATCCATGACCTGGAGCACGACAAACACGCCCACGGCGTAGCCGCCGATGGTTTTCAGCACCTTGCGGCGGGACAGCTCTCCCATCACCGCCGCGAAAAATGAGTGGCGTTCCTCCCCCATGACGTTCTTGTCAGTCTCGCTCCGTTCTGGTTCTTCGCTTCAACCGAATCAGGGCGGAGGTATCGTCATCGAATCCGCCGGCATCCACGAGCGCGGCGTAATCGGCGACGGCAGCCTCCACCGTCGGTAAAGAGATATCCAACTCTCGTGCCAGCGTCTCGCAAATGCGCAAATCCTTGAGCATGAGACCGCTCTTAAAGCCCGGCTCGAACTGGTCTGCGAGCATCGTTTTGCCACGATGGTCCAGGAACCAATTTCCCGCCGCACCGGCCGAGAGTACTTCTATAAGACGTTCTGAAGGCAGATTTAGTTTCTCGCCGAGCGCCAAAGCCTCGCAAACGGCCTCGTTAATACCAGCCACCATGACCTGGTTGACCGCCTTCGTAGCCTGTCCGGACCCGGCCTCACCCATGTGCGTGCGGCGGGCGGAAATGGCTTCGAGAATTGGTGCAATCCGCGATAAATCGGCGGAATCGCCACCCGCCATGACCGACAGCGTGCCCTTGCGGGCGCCCTCGACGCCGCCAGACACCGGCGCATCGACATAGCCCACACCCTCAGCCGCGAAGGAAGCAGCGAGGCGCCGAGTCAGGGTCGGACTTACCGTTGAGGTGTCGATCACCGTATCGCCCGCCGACAGCGCCGGACGACAGGCGTCCAGCACCTCGACCAGATCCTCGTCAGCCGATACGCAAACCAGCACGACGTTGCACACTGCGGCCAGCGCCTCCGCGTTCTCCGCCACCGGCACCCCGAGTTCCTGGCTCAGGGCATCGGCCCGTGCCCGGGTCCGGTTCCAGACCATGGAGAGCAGGCCGGCAGCCGCCAGGTGACGCGCCATGGGCCCACCCATGGCGCCAAGTCCAATCACGCCCGTGTTCAGTTCACTCATCGTGTTGCCTCACTGCCCACGCGGCCTCCGAAACGGTGGACCTCTGGCGGCAGATGGAGTTGCGAAAGTGTCCCGTCAGCGGGACGAAGAGACGACCTGGCGCGTCAAAGCGCCTGGTCACCTGCCTCACCGGTGCGGATGCGGATGGCCTGCTCCAGGTCGACGACGAAGATCTTTCCGTCGCCAATGCGGCCGGACATGGCGGACTCGGTGATGGCCTCGACCACTGCTTCGGCGCGGTCATCGGGTACGGCAATCTCAAGCTTGAGTTTGGGCAGAAAATCGACCACGTACTCGGCTCCACGATAGAGCTCCGTGTGGCCCTTCTGGCGTCCGAAGCCCCGGACCTCGGTGACGGTCATGCCGGTCACACCGATATCACCCAGCGCATCACGCACGTCGTCGAGCTTAAAAGGCTTGATAATGGCGGTTATCATTTTCACGGCTGAGCTCCGGCGCGGTTTTGGGAATTATCGGATTCCCCCTGCCACGGGGCAAGCTTTCCCTTCGCACGGAGTCCAAACCATGATCGACCTCGCCCGCATTGATGAACTTGCCGCCCGCCTGACACAGGCCCTGCCCCCGGGGGCACGCACCATGGGCGAAGAGGCCCAGGCCCAGTTTCGGGCCGCACTGCAAAAAGGCCTGGCCGCCATGGATGTGGTGACCCGGGAAGACTACGAATTGCAGAAGGCTGCCCTGGCCCGGGCCGAGGAAAAGCTCAAGGCACTTGAAGGGCGCCTGGCAGCGCTGGAGGCGGATGGCGCTTAAGTCCGCCCGCCCTGATCGGGCCCCCTTAGCGCCGTGAAGCACACGACGACTGACACTGCGCTACACTCGCGCCATGAATATTGAAGAACTGGTCACAGAGCTGTTCGAAGTGTTCGACGAGAACCAGGACGGCATCATTTCGCGGGGCGAATTTGTCGCGCTGACCGAGAGCCTGCT
>JBCDHO010000023.1:0-14496 GCA_038749855.1 Pseudomonadota bacterium | reverse complement strand
CCTGTCGGCCCCTTGTCATCAGCCTCCCGGGCCGACGGCCTCATTGCGTTATTGTGGCAGGCGAACGCTACAGCAACACCCGGGGCGTCGACTGCCATCGCCACCTCAACCGCCGAAACCATCTGCGATGTCCGAAACCAACACCCTCGTACTCGAACCGGCTGAAACGGACCGGCTTGCGAATCTTTGCGGCCAATTTGATCAGCACCTTAAACAGATCGAGGAACGCCTTGGCGTGGAGCTGTTTTGTCGGGGCAATCTGTTTACGGTGAAGGGCGAGCCTCGCCTCGTGCGAGCCGCCTCACGGCTGCTCGAAGATCTTTACGCCCAGTCGGCCAACGAGGTACTCACGCCGGAGCTGATCAACCTCAATCTGCAGGATTCGCGCATCGGCGAATTGGCCGAGGAACAGGATGAGCAGGCAACCCAGCGTGGTGATGTGGTCATCGAGACGCGTCGCGGCCGCATACGGGGTCGAGGCCCAAACCAGAAGTCCTACCTGGCGGCGATTCACGACAATGCCATTAACTTCGGTATCGGCCCTGCCGGCACCGGTAAGACGTACCTGGCCGTGGCCTGTGCCGTGGGTGCGCTGCGTGGTGACCGGGTGCAACGCATTGTGCTTGTTCGCCCCGCAGTCGAGGCCGGTGAGCGGCTAGGGTTCCTGCCCGGTGACCTCGCCCAGAAAGTGGATCCGTACCTGCGGCCGCTGTACGACGCGCTGTATGAAATGCTCGGTTTCGAGCACGTGGCGCGGCTGCTTGAGCGTAACGTCATCGAGGTCGCGCCCCTGGCCTTTATGCGCGGTCGAACGCTGAACGATGCCTTCGTGATCCTCGACGAGGCGCAGAACACGACGCCGGAACAGATGAAGATGTTCCTGACACGCATCGGTTTCGGCTCAACGGCAGTGATCACCGGGGACATGACCCAGGTCGACCTTCCCTCGCATCAGGAGTCGGGGGTTCGGCATGCCCTCCGCATTCTGCAGGAGGTGGATGGAATCAGCTTCACCTGGTTCAACGCCAAGGATGTCGTGCGCCATCCCATGGTGCAGCGCATCGTTGAGGCCTATGACCGGGCCGACCCCCAGGGCGGCAACCGTGCCGAGGATCACCGCGGTGACCATGACGCTTGAACTTGACGTTCTGCGCGACAGCGATGCGCCCGACCTGCCCGGTGACGAGGACTTTGAACGCTGGGTACGCCGTACACTTGCCGACCGACCGGTGTCACTCGTTCTTCGCATCGTCGATGCGGCCGAGGGTCAACGGCTCAACCACGAGTTCCGGGGTAAGGACGGGCCCACCAACGTCCTGTCTTTTCCCGCGGAGTTGCCGGAGGAAGTGGTGCGCGAGCTACCACTGGCTCCGTTGGGAGACATTGTGCTGTGCGCACCGGTGGTCGCCGACGAGGCGAAAGCCCAGGGCAAAAGCGCGGCGCATCACTGGGCGCACCTGACGGTTCACGGCGTCCTGCACCTGCTGGGGCATGATCACCAGGCACCGGTCGAAGCGGAAGCGATGGAAGCACTCGAGCGAAGGCTGCTGGCCGGGCTCGGAATTCCCGATCCTTACGTGCCCTCAAGCTGAACGCGCGGTCGCCAGGTCGTGCAAGCGCCCGCCGAATCTGGTAAAAAATTGGAACGGGGATATGACGGCCCCATATCAGCGGTGGCGCAAACGGCGTCGCCATGAACACCACAATGAGCGAAGACCAATCGAGTAGCGGTTCCGGGCGCAGGACGTTCCTGGAGCGCGTCACGCGGGCATTCCAATCCGAGCCCAGGGACCGCGATGATCTCAAGGAAGTGCTGAACGAGGCCCTCGAACGTGGGGTGCTCGACTCCGAAGCCCTGACCATGATGGAGGGCGCCTTGGAGGTTTCCGAAACCAACGTCGGGGACGCGATGATCCCGCGCTCGCAGATGGTGGTGGTGCCGCGCGACGGTACGCTTGAGGACTTTCTCCCCCGCATTATCGAATCAGGCCATTCGCGCTTTCCCGTTGTCGGTGAAGACCGTGACGAGATTGAGGGTGTGCTGCTGGCCAAGGATCTGTTGCAGCACTTTGTTGAGCCCGGCAAACCCTTTGATCTGCTCCATTACATGCGGCCCGCCGTGGTCGTCCCGGAAAGCAAGCCCCTAAACCACCTGCTGCGGGAATTCCGCGTCAGTCGCAGTCATATGGCTCTGGTGGTCGACGAGTACGGTGGGATTTCCGGCCTCATTACGCTCGAGGACGTGCTGGAGGAGATCGTCGGGGAAATCGACGATGAGCACGACGAAGAGGTCGAGGCGCCGGTGGTGGCCATGGGTGACAACCACTACCTGATTAATGCGCTGATACCGATTGAAGACTTCAACGAGACCTTTCAGTGCAACCTGAGTGACGAGGAGTACGACACCGTCGGCGGGCTGGTGCTGTCTGAGTTTGGCCGGGTGCCGGATGACGGTGAAAGCATGGTGCTCGGTGACCGATTCGAGTTTAAGGTGGCCGATTCCGACAGCCGGCGGATCATCTCACTCGAGATGAATGTGCTCGGTGGCGCCTAGGCACCACCGCCTGCTGCGTCTTTTGCTGCTCCTGCTGCTGTTCGCGCCCGGGGCTGCTTTCGCGCAAGTTCCTTCCCTGCCATCGCCGACGGCGCCGGAGGCCTGGCTCGTGACCTATGGGCCGGGTGAGGTCTACTGGCAACGGTTCGGCCACAACGCCATCTGGCTGCGGGAGCCCGGTGGTCTGGACCACACCTTCAATTTCGGGTTTTTCGACTTCGAGCAGGAGAGCTTCCTGAAGCGCTTTGTGCAAGGGCGCATGCTGTACTTTGCGGCGGCTGTGCCAGCGGACAGGGAAATGGCGTTCTATGCGGAGGCGGGTCGGGAGGTCCGCATCCAGCGTCTCGATTTGCCCCCGGAGGCCTACGCCACCTTGCGGGACCACCTGCTCTGGCACGTCGCGCCGGAAAACCGGGAGTACCTGTACGACTACTACCAGGATAATTGCTCGACCCGCCTGCGGGACGCGCTGAACCTGGCGCTTGGCGGGGCCCTCGAAACCGAATTTTCGGCGCTGCCGGCCACCCAGAATTTTCGCGCGCACACCCGCCGCTCCACGCAGATGGATCGGCTCTACTTCCTCGGCCTGGTGGTCGCCCTCGGCATCCCCGTCGACCGCGAGATCAGTCGCTGGGATGAGATGTTTCTCCCTTCGATCCTGGCGGATGCGCTGGCTGGGGCTGGGGCTGGGGCCGGAGTCGGAGCCGGAGGGACGGGTTCGGCCCGAGCAAACGTGCCCGCCTGGCATTCCCTGGTTACCGAAGACCGGGTTCTCGTACCCGGCCGTGTCCTTGAGCCGCCGGCGGAACCGGGGCGAACCTGGCCCGTGTACCTGCTGGCGACGTTGCTGCTCCTGGGGTTGCTTGCAGCGCTGGGGCGGTTGGTGCGGCCCGGCATGGCCAGGGCGCTGGCGACGGCATGGCTGCTGGTTGCCGGCACGCTGGGCATCGGGCTGGCGCTGGTCTGGGGCTTTACGGACCACGTGGCGGCCTATCCGAATGCGAATCTCTTCCTGCTCAATCCCCTCTGGCTGCTCGCGCTGATTCCCACGCTGCGTCAGCCCACGGCGGTCTTGCTGATGGTTGGCACGGTGCTGGCCGCCGTGGCTGCCGCCTGGCCCGGAGGGCAATACCTTGCTGACACGCTCGCCGTTGCCGGGCCCCTAAACCTGGTCGTGGCCTTGCTGTTGCTCCGTCCAGTTCCGGACGCCGCTGGCACGGCCCCGGCAGCGAACTGACCGTCGTTCAGTCGCCCTCAGCTTCGGCCAGCTGAAGCGATTGTTGCTCCTGGCGGAGGGGATCAACGAGCAAATCGAGGTTGCCGCCCAACACCTCATCAAGCTTGTAGAGCGTCAGGCCGATGCGGTGGTCCGTGATGCGGCCCTGGGGGAAGTTGTAGGTGCGGATGCGCTGGGAACGGTCCCCGCTTCCGACCTGGAGCCGTCGGGATTCCGCTTGCTCCCCGGCCTGCCGCTCCCGTTCCTGTTCCAGGAGTCGGGCCGACAGCAGGGACAGGGCGCGCGCCTTGTTCTTGTGCTGGGAGCGCTCGTCCTGGCACTCGACCACCAGGCCCGTGGGCATGTGGGTGATGCGGATTGCTGAATCGGTGGTGTTGACGTGCTGTCCACCGGCGCCAGAGGCGCGGAACGTATCGATTCGAAGATCACCGGGGTCGACGTCCACGGAGTCGACTTCGTCCTGCTCGGCAAGGATTGCTACCGTGCAGGCCGACGTGTGAATGCGGCCCTGGGACTCCGTTTCAGGTACCCGCTGCACGCGATGTGTTCCGGATTCGAACTTAAGATGCGCAAAGGCGCCGGCACCCTCGATGCGGGCCACGACCTCCTTGAAGCCACCCAGGTCGCTGGCATTATCGCTCAGCAACTCGATGCGCCAGCCCTGGCGCTCGGCATAGCGGCCATACATGCGGAACAGGTCCGCCGCGAACAGCGCTGCCTCGTCGCCGCCCGTGCCGGCGCGGACCTCGAGAAAAATGTTCTTGTCATCATCCGGGTCCCTCGGCAAGAGGAGGAGGCGCAGCTCCTCTTCGAGCGCCTCGACCCGCACGGTCGCCTCCGCCATCTCCTCGCGCGCGAGCTCGGCCATTTCGGCGTCGTCACCGGCCGCCTCGATGATCTCCGCTGCACTGTCCCGGGCTTCCGTCGCCGCGCTCCAGCCGCTCCAGGCCTTCACGAGCGGCTCGAGTTGAGCATACTCGCGGGACAGTCCGCGGAACTGGGCCTGGTCGGCCATGATTTCAGGCTGGGACAGCAGCAGGCCGATTTCTTCGAAGCGGGCAGCGATTTGCCGGAGGCGCCCGCGCAGGCGTTCCTTCACGAGCCGGCGCCGTCCGCCGCCGAATTGCGCGGCGATTCCTGCGAACGGTCGTCATCCTCCTCCCTGGGGATGCTGTCACGCTGAACGACGTCAAGTGACATCACTTCGGCCTCAGGATCCAGCTCGCCCTCGAAGAGCCAGTCGGCGGCACGGAGAATATCGTCATGCTGTTCTTCCGCTGCGCGTCGCAGGCGAGTGCTGGGGCCGTGAAGGATTCGGTGGGTCAGGGTGTTGCTGAGCTGCCGCACGGCAGCTTCCGGGTCGCCACCGGCTTCGATCTGGTGCAGGGCGCGTTCCGCCAGCTCCGTGGCGTGCTGCTCGGCGCTCGCGCGCAGCTGACGCAAGCCGGCAGCCGCGCGTGCACCGTGCACCCAGCGCAGGAATTCCTGCACCTCGTGATCGATTGTGTCCCGGGCCTCCCGCGCCGCGGACTGGCGCTTATCGAGGCTTTCGTCCGCAACCTTGCGCAGGTCATCAACGGTATACAGGTAAATATCTGAAAGTTTTGCTGCCGCAGGCTCAATGTCGCGGGGTACTCCAAGGTCGACGAGGAACATGGGCCGCCGCCGGCGCTGCTTAAGGGCCTTCTCGATCACCGGACGGGAAATCACCGGCTCGGTCGCCCCGGTGCAGGCGATGACAATGTCCGCCTCGAACAAGCGCTCGGGCAAGCTGTCGAGGCCGCCGGCTTCAGCCTGCAGCTCAAGCGCCAAGGACTCTGCTCGCTCGATGCTGCGGTTGGCGATGCGCAGGCCGCCGACCGCCTTCTGTCGAAAATGATGGCCACACAGCGTGATCATTTCCCCGGCGCCGACGAGCTGCACCACTTTCTGTGACAGATCACCAAATATCTGGCGTGCCAGGATGGCTGCGATATACGCCACAGAAACGGGATGATCATTAATCCCCGTGTTGGTGCGGACATCCTTGCTGACGGCAAAGGCGCGCTGGAACAGGCGATCCGTGGTCTTGCCAAGGCCGCCTGCTTCCCGCGCAGCTTGCCAGGCGTCCTTGAGCTGTCCCATGATCTGCGGTTCACCGATGACCATGGAGTCCAGACCGCAGGCCACCCGGAACAGGTGTTGCACCGCCTCCCGGCCGTCATGCTGGTACACGAGCCCGTCTGCCTCGCTGACGGGCATGCCGCCTTGCTCCAGCAGCCACTCCACCAGTCGTCCCTGGAGGTCCTCGGGCACGACGCCGTAAAGCTCTGTCCGGTTGCAGGTGCTGAGAATGACTGCTTCGCTCAGCCCCACCACGTCGCGCAGTTCGTCCACCTTCGCGGCGTAGGCGCCCGGCGTAATGGCCAGGCGCTCCCGCACTTCGAGCGGTGCCGTGTGATGGCTGATTCCTGTAACGAAAACGGGCATGGAAAGGTCAGGCAGCAGGGCTGGGGCGATTCTGCTGCCCCGGGGGGCAATTTACAAGGCAGGGCGACACGCCCGGGCTCGCTTTAAGGGGCGGACGGGATTGGTTCCCCGGGGGCAACACAGTATGCTTTGGCTCCATGGTCACGACTATTCTTTCATGATTCGGCAACGCCGGAAATCCCGGGTTTCTCTTCCACTTTCACTGGCGCTGCTGAGCGCAGTCCTGCTGCTGGCCGAAACTGCGGGCGCTCAAGCGGTGAACCCCGGCAAAGACCCGGCTTCAGAGCACAGCGATTCGCCTGCCGACGGTGAGGTAGCCGAGGACCTGCTCAGCGACGAACCGCAGCCAGCCCCGCCGCCGGATCCGTCGGACGAGGTGGCCTACAGGATCTGGTCCGCCGAGCTGCTCGGCGGGGAAGGGCAGCTTGAGAAAGCGGCCTCCGAATATCTTGGGGCGGCCCTCATGTCGGAGGATCCGGAGGTAGCGGAGCGAGCCACGGAAGCGGCGATCTCCGCCCAGTCCTGGCAGGTGGCTTCCATGGCCGCGGACCGCTGGGTTCAGCTCGCACCGGACAGTCTCCGGGCCCGGGAGACGGCAACGCGCGCCTTGCTCGTCGGCGGGGACTATGTGCGTGCGGAGCTGCAGCTGCTGGCGATTCTTACGCAGACCGAGGCGGAAGCCTGGGGCGGCTGGACCCGCTTACCGCAGCTGCTGGTTCCCGCACGTAACGTAGAACGTACGCTGGAGCTGCTCGACCACCTGGCGGAGGAGCGCGGCGCCACGGGAAATCCCTACTTCCACTATTCACGCTCACGCGCCATCGCTCGCTCTGGAGACTTCGAAGCCGCGCAGGGGGCGGTTAACACGGCCCTCGAGCTCGCACCCGATGAAGCGCCCCTGCACGCCTGGGCCGGGCGATTGGCCATCAATCAGCGCCAGGAAGAGGCGGCCATCGGTCATTACCGGCAGGCGTGGCAACTGGATCCCGCAAACCGATCCCGCGCCATGACCTACGCGGAGCTTCTGCGTCAGGCCGGGTTGCCCGATGATGCGAACGACGTGCTGAAGTCCTTACCGGAGACACCGGAGAACCGTTTCGCCCGGGTGGCCTTTGCCACGGAATCGGGCAATCGGACTTTGGCGGTTGATCTCTATGAGGGCTTTCGTGATTTCCCCTACAGCGATGACGTGGAGCGCGCGTTCCATGCGGCGCGCAGTGCGGAGGTGCTGGAGCTCAAGGAAGATGCCATTGGCTGGTACCAGCAGCTCGAAGGTAGCCAGCACAACCTGATCGCGGTTGTGCGCAGTGCCGTGCTGCTGTCCGAACTCGGACGCCTCGACGAAGCGCGAAGCCTCATGGTGGCTGCCCGCAACTCTGGAAAGGTTGACGTGCAGCTGGAAACGACGCTTGTTGAGGCCCAGCTGCTTGCGGAAGCCAACCAGCCCGAAGCGGCGTTCGCGATGCTCGAGAAGGGCCTGGCACAGTTTCCGGACGACACGCGCCTCCTGTATACGCGCGCCCTCATTGCGGTGCAGCTTGATCGAATCGGCGCTGCCGAGACCGATCTGCGCGCCATCCTGGCGCGTGAGCCCGCCAACGCTGCGGCGCTGAATGCGCTGGGCTATACGCTGGCGGACCGCACGGACCGCTATGAGGAAGCAGAGCAGCTCATCCGCCAGGCCTTCGAGATCGAGCCGGAAGATCCGGCGATCATCGACTCCATGGGCTGGGTCGCCTTTCGCCAGGGCCGTCTTGACGAGGCGGAACGCTTTCTCCGCCAGGCCCTCCTGAGACAGCGAAACGCTGAGATCGCGGCCCACCTGGGTGAAGTGCTCTGGGCCCAGGGGCGCGAAGACGAGGCGCGTCGAATCTGGAACGAAGCCCTGCGCATTGATCCCTCGGACAAGGTGCTGCTTGAGACGCTCGAGCGTTTCGGCGTCGAGCTTTGAGTACTGCCCGGTTCAGCATCGCGGGCGTGCTCACGCTGCTTCTGCTGGCCGGCTGCGCGACGCGTCCCGCTGATCGCCCTGCCACGGCACCGGAAACGGCCTACGAAGCGCGGGAGCTGCGGCTTGCGCAATGGACCGAATGGCAGCTCACGGGCCGTCTCGGGCTGAGCCAGGGCGACGAGGGCGGCAGCGGCCGCCTGGATTGGTCCCAGCAGTCCGATTCCGCCGATCTGCGCTTCCGGGGTACGCTCGGGCAGGGCGCCTGGCATTTGTACGCTGCGACCGATGGTGCCCGGCTGGAGCTCGCAGATGGCCAGGTTCGTGAGGCCGACCAGGTAGAGCAGCTGGTCAACGAAGCCACCGGCTGGTCCGTGCCGGTCACCGCACTGGGCTGGTGGGTACGCGGCGTCGCCTGGCCATCGGGTACGGCGCCGACGCAGCTCGACCTGAACGATGACGGGACACCCAGTCGCCTGGACCAGGCGGGGTGGGAGGTTCGCTATACACGCTACGGCCAGGGGCCCGGTGACCTCGTGCTGCCGACCCGCCTCGAGGCGGTTCGCGACGGGTTGGTCGTCAAGCTGGCGATCAGTCGCTGGGGCGGTATGGCACCGGAAGCCTCCGATGAGGGCTGAGCCCCTGGTTCTGCCGGCACCGGCGAAGCTCAACCTGTTCCTGCGCATCACCGGTCGTCGTGCGGATGGCTACCATGCCCTGCAGACGCTCTATCAACTCCTCGACTTCGGTGACGAGGTGCGTCTCGAGCCCCTGGAAAACGACACCATCGAACGGTCCGTAGCAATCCCCGGCGTCGACGAAGCTTCTGACCTGTCCCTGCGCGCCGCGCACCTGCTTCAGCAGACGGCCCAGGCGCAGGGTCGGCCCATGGGTGGTGCGCGCATCGGCGTTAGCAAGGCCATACCCCAGGGGTCCGGGCTTGGGGGCGCCAGCACGGACGCAGCGAGCGTGCTGCTGGGCCTGAATGCGCTCTGGCAGTGTGGCTTCGACCGCCGGCAACTTGCCGAGCTGGGCCTGCGGCTTGGTGCTGACGTGCCCGTTTTCGTGCACGGCTACAGCGCCTGGGCGGAAGGCGTGGGCGAGCGACTCCAGCCCGTGGCTCTGGGCAAGCGTTGGTACGTGCTTCTGTTTCCGGATGAAGGAGCATCGACGGCAGAGCTGTTCGCGGACCCGACCCTGCGCCGTGACGGCGTACCGGTTGCGCCGCCCGCGGCGACCGAAGCGGAGCGCGGCTGGTCGCAAGGCTACGAGGCAACGCAAGGACCGCCTGCTGGAGCCAGGGACTGGTGTGCCCTCGGGAATGACTTTGCACCCGTGCTGCTGAAACGCTCCTCCGCCGTCGCGGACGCGTGGCGATTTCTCGAGAATTTTGGGACGCCGAGGCTGACGGGAACCGGCAGTACGCTGTTCCTGGAAGCGTCCGATGAGTCGGTTGCCAGCCGGCTCACAAGCACTCTGAAAAATCATTATAATGTGCGCGCTGTAGGGGGTCTGGATCGCTCACCGGCGCTGGAAAGCCTGGATCGGGGGCCCGCGGCAGCCTAGATCGTCAGGGCGCACGCCCGCCGTGCGCTTGGCCAAGCAGGTATCAACCAAAGCAGGTATAAACCAAGGGCCCCGGGAGCCGGGGTTCAAAAAAACAACTGGGACGTCGCCAAGTTGGTTAAGGCACGGGGTTTTGATCCCCGCATTCGCAGGTTCGAGTCCTGCCGTCCCAGCCATATTTTCAGGGAAAAGTCGACGTGGCCAGCTCACCCCTCATGGTGTTTTCCGGCAACGCCCATCCGGCGCTTGCACACGACGTCGCCCACGAGTTGGGTGTTCCGATGGGTAAGGCCAATGTTGGCCGCTTCAGCGACGGCGAGGTGATGGTCGAAATCATGGAGAACATCCGTGGCCGCGACTGCTACGTCATTCAGCCAACCAGCGCGCCGACAGCGGACAATTTCATGGAACTGCTGGTGATGGTGGATGCCCTGAAGCGGGCGTCCGCCTCGCGCGTGACTGCCGTGGTGCCCTACTTTGGTTACGCACGCCAGGACCGGCGGCCGCGCTCGGCGCGGGTGCCCATTACGGCCAAGGTAGCGGCGACCATGATCGGCGCGGTCGGTACAGACCGGTTGGTCACCATTGATCTCCATGCCGACCAGATTCAGGGCTTTTTCGATATTCCCGTAGACAACGTATACGCCTCACCACTCACCCTCGCGGACATCTGGCAGCGCCAGGCACAGCCGCTGGTGGTCGTTTCGCCGGATGTAGGTGGCGTGGTTCGGGCGCGGGCCATTGCCAAGCGGCTCGACGCGGACCTGGCCATCATCGACAAACGTCGCCCGCGGGCGAACGTGGCCACGGTCATGAACATCATCGGTGAGGTCGAGGGCATGACCTGCGTACTGGTGGATGACATGGTCGACACGGCGGGTACGCTTTGCTCCGCTGCCGGCGCGCTGAAAGAAAAAGGCGCCAAACGTGTCGTGGCCTACTGCGTCCACCCCGTGCTGTCTGGTCCGGCCATCCGCAATATCGAGGCATCCCAGCTGGACGAGCTGGTGGTGACCGACACGATTCCGCTGAGCCCAGAGGCCGAATCCTGTGCACGCATTCGCCAGCTCAGTGTGGCTCAGATGATGGCTGAGACGATTCGCCGCATGAGTGAAGGCGAGAGCGTTTCATCGCTCTACGTCGACTAAGCCGGCGCTGCGGCAGGCCATGATCGGATCCTGCGGGCCACCGTCCTGGGCTTCTGTCGCCGACAACTGGTGTCATCTCCCGGTGTCTCCTTGCCGTCATCGGTCACGGCTTTCTTCTGGGTCGGTTTCCGGGCTATAATGGCGAGCTAGCTTGACGAGGCGTCCTGGTCGCGGGTCGCCTTTTTATTGGCCTCCAATCCGAGCCTTCGGGGTATGACTACGCGTCACAACGCGTCTCAATCCCGCGCAGGCCGGTGCATAGGCCGCCAGTCGCCGACGCGTTCGGCGTAAACCGAGGAAACAACCAATGACGGATTTTCAGACGCTTTCCGCGGACATCCGCGAGGACGTGGGGAAAGGTGCGAGCCGCCGCCTGCGTCACGCGGGTCGCATTCCCGCGGTCATTTACGGCGGGGAGAAAGACCCTGTCGCCCTGACCCTTGAGCACCGCGAGGTGTGGCACGCCGCCGAGAACGAGGCATTTTTCTCCAGCATCCTGGAGCTTCGTGTCGGTGACGGCCGGGGCCAGCAGGTGGTCATTCGAGACCTCCAGCGCCATCCGTTCAAGAACGCCATCATGCACATGGACTTCATGCGCGTGTCCGAGAAGGAGGCCCTTCGCATCTCCCTGCCGTTCCACTTCGTGGGCGAGGAAGACAGCGAAGCCGGCAAGGCCGGTGGTGTGGTAATTCAGCACCAGATGACGGAAATCGAGGTTGAGGCCCTGCCGAAGGACCTGCCCGAGTACCTGGAAGTGGACCTGTCTGGCCTGGAGCCGGGCGGCGCCATCATGCTGGCGGACATCACGCTGCCGAACGGTGTGGTCATCCCGGCACTCACCGATGATGAGGACAGCAACCTGATGGTGGCCAACGCCATTCACATCAGCGAGTCCCAGGGCACGGGTGCTGCGGCAGAAGCCGAGGCCGAAGCGGCTGCTGCTGAAGAGGCCGGTGAAGCACCGGCGGCTGACGCTGGCGACGCTGCCGAAGACGGTGGCGAGACCGCTGAAGACAAGGACTAAGGACGGACACAGGCCGTGTCCGACCGGCTCCTGATCGTCGGCCTGGGGAACCCAGGCCCGAAGTACGCTGAAACCCGGCACAACGCCGGGTTTTGGTTTTTGGGAGAAGCGTTGGCAAAGGCCGGCGTCTCCTTGCGCAGTCAGTCAAAGCTACATGCTGACGTGGCCCGGGCGACCTGGCACGAGCGCGACGTGATTCTCGCGCAGCCGACGACCTTCATGAACCACAGTGGCCAGGCGGTGCGCGCGCTCAGCGGCTATTACGACGTGGCTCCGGCCCAGGTGCTGTTGGCCTACGACGAGCTCGACCTGCCGCCGGGTACGGCGCGGCTCAAGGAAGGCGGCGGCCATGGCGGCCACAACGGTATTCGGGACACCATTCGACACCTCGGCACCCCAGACTTTCGGCGTCTTCGGATCGGCATCGGCCATCCGGGGCACCGCGATGCGGTCACCCGCTACGTCCTGAGCCGAAGCCCGGTCGCGCAGCGCGCCGAGATTGACCAGTCAATCGACCGTGCCCTGGACGTGATGCCACTGGTTTTGGCAGACCGCATGCAGGACGCCATGACGGCCCTGCACACCCAACCCTGAGGCGCCCCAAGAGGCGCCGCGACGACGGAGAACAACATCATGGGATTTCGCTGCGGCATCGTCGGCCTGCCCAACGTGGGCAAGTCCACGCTCTTCAACGCCCGGACCGAGGCTGCCATCGAGGCGCAGAACTATCCGTTCTGCACCATCGACCCCAACGTCGGCATTGTGCCGGTGCCGGACCCGCGTCTCGCGCAGCTCGCTGAGATCAACGCGCCGGAGAAGGTCGTGCCCACGACCATGGAGTTCGTGGACATCGCCGGGCTGGTCGCTGGCGCCTCGAAGGGGGAGGGGCTGGGCAACCAGTTCCTGGCGAACATACGGGAAACCGACGCAATTGCACACGTTGTCCGCTGCTTTGAGAATGACGATGTCGTGCACGTCGAGGGGCGCGTGGACCCGGTGGCGGACCTGGAAGTGATTAACACGGAATTGCAGCTGGCGGACCTCGAGTCCATCGAGCGCAGCCTGCAGAAGGCGGAAAAGCTTAAGCGCACCGGTGACAAGGAAATCCTCCGTCGCGTGGACCTGCTGACCCGGCTGCGCGATGCGGTCGATGCGCCGGGTGGCCTGCGGGCGCTGGAGCTGGCTGAGGACGAGGAAAAGGAAATCCGTTCCCTGAACCTCCTGACGCGAAAGCCGGTCATGTACATCGCCAACGTGGACGAGGACGGTCTCGAGGACAACCCGCTTCTGAATCAGTTACGTGCCGCCGTGGCGGCGGAAAACGCCCAGGTTGTGGCCGTGTGCGCCGGTATCGAAGCTGAGCTCGCCGGACTCGATGACGAGGAACGGGCGCTGTTTCTTGCGGACCTGGGGGTCGAGGAGGCAGGCCTGGCGCGTGTCATCCGTGCCGGCTACGAGCTCCTGGGCTTGCAGACCTTCTTTACCGCCGGGCCCAAGGAAGTGCGCGCCTGGACCGTCAGGGCGGGATCAACCGCGCCGCAGGCGGCCGGCCGCATTCATACGGACTTTGAGCGAGGCTTCATCCGGGCCCAGGTGATCGGCTTCGAGGACTACGTGGCGTCCAGGGGTGAGCAGGGCGCCAAAGAGGCCGGCAAGCTGAGGATGGAAGGCAAGGAGTACCGGGTTCAGGAGGGAGACGTCATCCTCTTTCGTTTCAACGTCTGAGGAGGGCTGCAGAGTGGCCGCAGCAGGCCCTGGCGGCCCCTGTTCTGCGGTCGTCGAAAAAACCCTGGCTTGCCCCTTGTCTGGAAGGTCGGTCAGACGTACAATGCCGCGCTGTTTTTGCTGCCCTTTTGTTGACGTTCCAAGCGTTCGTCAGGCAAAATAGGCGGCTTGCTTGCTGGAGGGGTACCCAAGCGGTCAACGGGGGCAGACTGTAAATCTGCTGGCTATGCCTTCGTAGGTTCGAATCCTACCCCCTCCACCACTTACCGGCGCTTTTCGCACGACCAAAAGGCGCCCGGGACAGGCAAAAACTGGGCAGGCAAAAAACGGAGTATTTCGCGGCGCTGTGGTGCCGCGGCAGGCGACGAAAGCGACAGGCCGTAAGGCAAACGGAGGCAGGCCCGGCGGGCGTGCGTCCGGTTTCGTTCGTCGTTTGGGTGCCGGCGCGGGCCACGGGTTCGCAGGCCGATCGCCCGACCGGGGCGAGTGGTCCCGGGTGGTTGCAGGGGCTTGTGCGGGTGTAGTTCAACGGTAGAACCTCAGCCTTCCAAGCTGATGATGTGGGTTCGATTCCCATCACCCGCTCCATATCCACCGGCGGATCGCCAGCCGGACCAGCCCTGACGGGGCGGGCGAAGAGCGACGGTTGATTTCCGCCCGCATAGCTCAGGCGGTAGAGCACTCCCTTGGTAAGGGAGAGGTCACTGGTTCAAGTCCAGTTGTGGGCACCAGCTTTAGTAGAAAACCTGGCTTTTTTAACTTGAAAGGCATTTAAGCGGAGACAGAGATGTCCAAGGAAAAGTTCGAACGTAATAAGCCGCACGT
>JBCDHO010000022.1:0-14696 GCA_038749855.1 Pseudomonadota bacterium | reverse complement strand
GGAATACCCGCTTCGCAGCCGCCCAGGCGCCACGCCGGTCGGCGCCGCCTGTCCCGGCGGAGGCGGCTTTCGCGCTGTTGGATGGTGAGGTGGACATGGCGACGTTAGCTGCGTATCTGGATGAACACGTTGGCTGGCGGATATGCCAATGGTGGACAGCGCCTATTCGAGGCTCAGTTTCAGGGCGGCGGCAATGGCCCAGGGTGCCAGTGTCAGCGCGGCGATCAGCCCCGCCGCCAGCAGGCCCAGTTGCCCATTGTACGGCAGTCCGTCCACGGCGGACGAGACGGCGCTCGTTGCCATGATCAATATGGGTACGTAAAGGGGGAACACCAAGAGCGACAGCAGCTGGCCGCCTCGCTTCAGGCTGACCGTTAGTGCACTCCCGATGGCCCCCAGCAGACTCAGCGTCGGTGTCCCCAGGGCCAGGCTTACCAGCAAGATGGACAACCCGCCTTCCCCAAGGTTCATCCAAACTGCGAGCAAGGGTGAGAGCAGGATGAGCGGCAGGCCCGCGACCAGCCAGTGAACCATCACCTTGGCAAGCGCGACAAGGGCGAGCGGGTGACCGCTAACCACCAGCTGCTCAAGGCTGCCGTCTTCGAAATCACTGCGAAACAGGCCATCGAGTGAGAGCACGGTGGCCAGCAGCGCAGCAATCCAGATTACGCCGACGGCAATGCGTTCGAGGACCTGCGGACTGGGGCCCACCCCGAGGGGAAAAAGGCTCACAACGACCAGGAGAAAGATCAGCGGCGTCAGCAATTCCGAGCGACGACGGTAGGCAAGCAGCAGATCCCGGCGAAGCAAGGGCAGGAACACGCTGCCGGTGCTGTTCAAGCCGCATCCTCAAAGTGCCCCGGCCGTGCGGGATGAATGACCAGCTCCTGGTAGGGCAAGTCGGGAGGCCGCAAGGCACCGTGGGTGCTCATGACGCAGGCCCCCTGACGCGCCAGCTGTCCCGCCAGGACTTGGTCCACAAGCTTGACGCCTTCCGCATCCAGATTGGCGTAGGGTTCGTCGAGCAGCCACAGGGGCGCCGGGCAGAGCAGGAGCCGCGCGAGCGCGCAGCGCTTTCGCTGGCCGGCAGACAGCGTTCGCACGGCCTGCCGGCGCGCAAGGTCCAGGCCGACCGTGACAATGGCTTCATCGAGTGACACGCCGCCATCGCCGTAAAGCTGCTGATGGAATGAAAGGTTTTCCGTGACGTCGAGGTCTTCCTTGAGACCCAGCTGATGGCCGAGGTAGGCCATGCGCTCCCCTGTGGTGGACAGCTGGCCGGCACTGGGTCTCAGCAGACCCGCTAGGAGGCGGATCAGCGTGGTTTTGCCCGCACCGTTCGCGCCGGTGATCAGCCACAGCTCACCGGCAGCGACGGACAGGTCGACCGGTTCGAAGACCGGGTCGAAATGACGTTCGAGCTGAAGCTGGTGGGCCTGGAGCATGCGACGGTGATCCGGAGCGCTGGCATAAATGCTGGCGGCCCATGCTAAGGGTCGGTCAAGCGCAAGTCCATGCGCGACAAGCGCCGCCCAGGCCTTCCTGTTAGATTGTGCGACGCGTCGGAAAAGGCCAGCGCGGTAGCAACGGAATTCGCTGGCCGGGAACTGAACGAATAATTACGGGCTACCAGGCCCAAATAAGGAGCCAGCATGGCTGAATACGACTACGATCTTTTCGTCATCGGCGCCGGGTCCGGCGGCGTACGCGCGGCCCGGATTTCGGCCAACCACGGCGCCCGGGTCGCCATCTGCGAGGAAAGTCGCGTTGGGGGCACCTGTGTCATCCGCGGCTGCGTGCCCAAGAAATTGCTGTCCTATGCGGCACATTTCGGTGAGGACTTCGAAGATGCAGCCGGCTATGGCTGGACCCTGGGTGAAACCACGTTCAGCTGGCCGACCCTCCGCACGGCGCTCCACGCAGAACTCGACCGGCTCGAAGGCATCTACCACTCGCTGCTGAAGGGCGCGGGGGTCACCTTGCATGAGGGCCGGGGCGTGGTCGAAGATCCGCACACGGTCCGCATCGGTGAGCAAACGGTCACGGCAGAACGCATCCTGGTGGCCACCGGTGGCTGGCCCTGGATTCCCGAGTTTGAAGGGCGGGAGCACGTCATCACCTCGAACGAGGCGTTCCTCCTCGAAGACCTGCCACCGCGGGTCATTACCGTGGGCGGCGGCTACATCGCCTGTGAATTCGCCAGCATCTTTAACGGCCTAGGCAGTGAAACGCACCAGGTCTATCGGGGCGACCAGGTGCTGCGCGGTTTTGACGGCGACGTGCGACGGGTCGTGACGCGGGAAATGGCGGCCAAGGGCGCCACCTTCCATTTTGAGCGCCAGATTGAGCGGGTGGAAAAGACCGGCGACGGGCTGGTGGCCTATCTCGATGACGGCAGTACCATCACCGCAGACTGCATTCTGTACGCGACCGGTCGCGAGCCCAACACGAAGGGACTTGGCCTGCTGAACGCCGGCGTTGAGGTACGCGCGGACGGCTCGGTCCCGGTGGATGAGTACGCTCAGACCAATGTGCCGAGCATTTTTGCCGTCGGCGACGTGACGCACCGCATTAATCTGACCCCGGTGGCCATTCATGAAGGCCACGCCTTCGCAGACACGCAGTTTGGCAACCTGCCCCGGGCCACGGACCATGACATGGTCGCCTCGGCAGTGTTTACGCACCCGCAGGTCGGTACCGTTGGCGTATCTGAGGAGGATGCACCCCACCACTACGGTGAGATCGACGTCTACCGCTCCGAATTCCGACCCATGAAGAACACGATCAGCGGTAACCCGGAAAAGGCACTCATGAAACTCATCGTTGAACGGGCCGGCCGGCGCGTGGTCGGGTTACATGTCGTCGGACCCGATGCCCCGGAGATTGTCCAGGGCTTTGCCGTGGCCCTAAAATGGGGCCTGACGAAGGAACAGTTCGACGCCACGATTGGTATTCACCCGACCGCCGCGGAAGAGCTGGTAACCATGCGACAGCCCGTTTAAGGGCCAGGGAAGACACCTATGAACAAGGGACTCATCACCACCACCGTTTGCCTCCTGTCCGGCTTTGCTGCGGTTCCTGCGGCGGCCACGGAGTATGCGGACGAGGTTCGTACGAACACCAACGAGCGTCTGCTGCACCTCAAGCGCCAGAGCGACACGTCGCAGTTCATTGTGCTGCTCGACGACGAATCGCTTATGGACCGCTGGCGCAGTCAGCAGGGCATGGAAGGCGAGGTGCTGGGTCGCGTGCCGAGCCGGCCCGGTGGCCGTCCGGATCTGCGCAGCGACAACGCCCGTGCGGCCATGCGCGAGATGGATGAGCGGTTCAATGCCTTCGAACTGACCTTCGAGCGTGAGTTTGGACGGGCCCTGGAACCCGTGCACCGCTACCGCGCTGCTGCGAATGGTTTTACGGCTTCCCTCAGCTCCGCGGAAGTGCGTCGCCTGTCCGCCATGGAGGGTGTGAAACTGATCGCTCCAGACGAAAATATTCCGTTGAACACGTTTGCCGGGCCCGAGTGGATTGGCGCCGACCGCGTCTGGGCCGGTGAAGGCTTCGCGTCAGAAAACCGGGGTGAGGGCATCGTCATTGGTGTCATCGATTCGGGCGTGAACTGGGAGCATCCCTCTTTCGATGACTTCGGCGACGGGCTGCCCTTCGAAGACCCTAACGCCTATGACCACGAAAACCCCTACGAGGGGTTCCTCGGTCTTTGCGCTGAGGCAAACCCTGTCCCCCAGTGCAACGACAAGCTGGTCGGCGTCTATGACTTCGTTACCGACAACCCCAATACGGACGTTGTCGAGGAGTTTAATGACGGCGCCGACAATGGGACACACGGCGCGCACACGGCCGGTACAGCGGCCGGCAACCCGGTCTCGGTTTCCTTCCTGGGCGGATCTTCCCAGGCACTGGCGGGTGTCGCACCCAACGCCAACGTCATTTCCTACCGTGTCTGCTTCGCGGGTGATCCGGACGACCCAGATGATGATGCCTGCCAGGGTTCTGCCATCCTGCGCGCTATCGACCAGGCGATCATGGATGGTGTCGACGTCATCAACTATTCGATCGGTGGCGGCGCTTTTGACCCCTGGGTCACGCCGTCCTCCCTGGCCTATCTGGAAGCGCATGAAGCGGGCATTTTCGTCGCCACGTCCGGTGGTAATGAAGGCCCGTTCCCCGGCACGATCGGTCAGCCGGCCAACGCACCGTGGATCACTGCGGTAGGCAGCGCGACGCACGACGAGTTTTTTGGCAACCGCCTGACGCCCACGTCGGGAGGCGCAACGGCGCCGCCGGCCTCCCTGGTCGGAAGAACCCTGACCTCCGATTCCCTGACAGACGTGCCCATCGTCTACGCCGGTGATTTCGGCAACGCGCTGTGCGGCGTCGGTGCCTCCGAACAGGCCCCCGGAGACAGCTGTGAGGACCTCAGCGGCGTCAGCAACCCCTTCGCGCCGGGTACCTTCAACGGTGAGATTGTGGTCTGCGACGATGGCGGCTACGGGATCCTGGAAAAGGGCAACAACCTGCGCCTCGCCGGCGCCAGCGGCTACGTGCTGGTTAACGTCGAAGACGGGCCTCAGACGACGGTCGAGGCATTTCACTGCCTCCCCGCCACCCACCTGAATACGGAGCGGGGCAATGAGTTGAAGGAATGGCTGGCCGGCGGCAACGGCCATCGTGCTTCCCTGAATGGTACGAGCGTCCTCGCAGATCCGGCCGAGGGTGACCGCATGAGCGACTTCTCCAGCCGCGGCCCCAACCTCGGCTCCGTCGAGGACATTCTGAAGCCCAACCTTATCGCGCCCGGTGACCTGATTTTCGCTGCCGGCACCGAAGGCAGCACCATCATTGGCCTGGGCGGGACGTCCATGGCTTCGCCACACGTGGCCGGCGCTGCAGCGCTCATGCTCGCAGAGCGGCCCGGCATGACGCCGTCGCAGATTGCCTCTGTGCTCGAACTGACGGCGACGGACGAGTTTGCAACGGATGAGAACTTCGGCGATGCGACACATTTCGATACGGGGGCCGGTCGACCGCAGCTGCTGAACGCCGTGACCGCAGGGCTCTACCTCGACGAGACGTCGGCGAATTTTGCCGCTGCGGACCCGTTTATCGGTGGCGATCCGAAAACCCTCAACCTGGCGACGATGACGGACCTGTCCTGTCAGCGCACCTGCTCGTTCACCCGGCGTATCGGTGCCTTCGTGAGTGGGCGGACCTGGACGGTCAGCACGAGCGGCTTCCCTGCCGGCCTGGAGGTAACGGTCACGCCGGATTCCTTCACACTGGCTGAGAACGAGGAACAGACGCTGACCGCCAGCTTTGACTGGTCCGATGCCCCGGAGCTCGGCGGAACACCGGTCTATGGCAAGATTCATATCGATAACGCGTCCTTCCCCCGGTCGACGATGCCGGTCACCCTGTTTCTCGACGCGGGTACCATTCCGGAGGAGTACTCGATCACCGCAAGCCAGGCGTCCGGCGCCGAGGTGTTTCCACTTCCGGCTTTCAATGATGTCCAGCAGCTGGGCCTGAAAACCGGCGGCCTGATTGCACCGCAGACAGAGGTCTTGCAGATTCCCCAGGACCAGACCCGGCTGGATCCCTACGATTCGGCGCAGGGTACGGTCACGCTGCTGTTCGACATACCACCAGACACGCTCCTGTTCCACGTGGACACACCGGCTTCGGTGTCGGACGACGTGGATCTGTTCATCGGTTTCGATCAAGACGGGGACGGACAGGCCGAATTCAGCGAAGAAGTCGACTTCAGCGCCAGCTTTACGGAGGTCGAATCCATTGATGTGCTGCGGCCTGCCGCGGGAACCTGGTGGGTGCTCGTGCAGAACTGGGACGACGGCGCCAGCGGCACCGCCGGTGCCCAGGACATCCCGCTCGTGAGCGCGGTGGTAACCACAGACCCGGCCAGCAGCCTCACAGCCACCGGTCCGGGGATTCTCGAGACCTTTACGCAAAACGAGATTCGCCTTTCCTGGGACGACCTGGAAGGCACGGAGGGCACCTTCTACGGCGCCGTGGGCTTCGGAGACAGCGCCACCGGTCCAAGCAATCTCGGTGCAGCGCCCGTGATCGTCACCTTGGACAGCGTGGGTGCACCGCAGCCGACGGCCCTCCTGGACGGTGGCGAACGCCGCGTGGCCATTGCTGCCCTGTCTGACCATGACGGCCTGTTCATCGATGTTCCTCCGGGTACAGGCAGCCTCGAGGTGCAGGTGTCCGGTGGGTCGGAGCAGGAAAACAACTTCCTGGAGCTTGAGCTGTTCCGCGTGCCCTTCGACGGTGCGTTCGCCCAGGCGCCGGGCGCCATCATCACCAACAATGCCACCAGCGTTGGCAGCGACTCCGGCGGTGGCGGACAGGGGCCCTCCGTGTCCCTGGACGGTGGTATCACCGAGGGTCGCTATTTCGCAGTGGTCACCAACGATGGCCTGACGTCAGTTTCCGTGAGCGTCAGCACGGCGCTCGAACAGACCGGTGCGTCGATCGACGTGCTGGGCGGCCTCTGGGAGCCGGCCTCGCGGCCCGGCATCAACCAGGGCTTCGAGTACACCCCCGCGGGTGGTAACCGCGCCTTCCTCTGGTACACCTACGAGGTTGACGGCTCGGCCGCCTGGTATATCGCTTCGGCCCCGGCGTCTGCCGGCAATCGCTGGCAGGCGGACCTGTTCCGCTTCGTCAACGACGGCAGCAACCAGTTCGGTACCAAGGTCGGCGAGGTGGCCATCACCATGCTGTCCGAGAACGATGCCGTCTTGACCTGGAACCTCTTTGGCACCACCGGCAGTGATCGCGTGACGCCCCTGTCCCGGACCTGTCCTGAGGGCGGCAGCGAGAGCTTCACGGGCCTCTGGTTCCGCGGTATGGATGGCCTTGGCGGTGCGAGCATCATTGCCAACGTGGGTTCCCAGGCGCACATCCACTACCTCTACGATGGCGCCGGCATTCCGCGTTGGCTGCTGGGCGCCGGACCTGTGGGCGACGGCCAGCTGCCGCTGAGCCAGTTCACGGGCTTCCCGCCGAACGGGTCAGGCAACGTGACCTCGGCGATGGTTGGGAGCGTCGATGTGAGCTATGTGGATAACGCGACCGGCAACTGGACGCTGGATTACAGCTTCCAGGACCCGGGTCGCGGCGAGCTGCAGCGCACGGACGACATCATCAAGCTCTCCAACGAGCTGAGCTGCGCGGCGCCCCAGTAAGGACGCGTCAAACCGCCATTGCTTGCGCCGGCGGTTCAGGCTTCAGTCGGCCGGCTCGAACAACGGTTCGAGCCGGTCCCGGATGAGGCTTGAGGCTTTCTCGAAATCCACTTCGTCCAGGCTGCCGGCGCCCGCCAGCAGCTCGTCGAGGATGTCCGCCTGAATTTCGCCGCGTCGGTAGGCGTCCGCGTAGGGGCCCCGGTGAAACATCACCAGGGAGTAGCGTGGAACGAAGCGGTCACCATGGCGACGCTCCAGTTCGTGCTCGAGCTTCTTGCGCAGGAGGAAAACCGGGTCGCGCACGGAGGCGCGCATGACGGCATAGTTCTCCAGTGCCATGTCCGCAATGGCGTTGGCCTGGGGTAACCGCTCCGATTCGAAGCGCGCGAACACTTCCGCCCAGGTCATTTCACCGTTCTTGAGCAGCCGCAGCAGCGCCAAGCAGTCCTCGAAGGCGGCGTTCATGCCTTGACCGTGAAAGGGAACGATGGCGTGGGCCGCATCACCGAGCAGCAGCGCATCACCGCCCACATGCCAGTGCCGGCAGCGAACGGTGCCCAGCACGCCCACCGGATGTTCCGCGAAGTCGGCACGCAGGCGCGGAAGCAGCCGCATAGCGTCAGGAAAGTGGAGGCGGAAGAAGTCCTCCTGGTGCACCCAGTCGCTGAGCCGCTCGAAGGAGACATCCCCGCTGCGGGGAAGAAACAGTGTTCCGGTAAAGCTCCGGTCGTCGTTGGGCAGGGCGATCATCATGAAACCGCCCCGTGGCCAGATGTGCAGCGCCGTAGGATCGATGGCGAAGCGGCCGTCGGGGCCCGGCGGCAGGGTCAGTTCCAGGTAGCCATGATCAAGCAGCTCCTCGCTGACATGCAGATCGCGAACGGTGCCGATGGCGGCGCGCAGGGCAGAGCCGGCGCCGTCGCAGCCGATCAGCGTTTGAAAGTCCTGCGCGGAGCCGTCCCTGAACGTCATGCGCCTGGCGGGCCAGTCGACGGTTTCGAGGGCCCGTTCAAAATGCAGCCGTACACGCCCCGTGGCTTCGGCAGCGTCGAGCAGCAGCGTGTTGAGGCGGCTGCGGTGCGTCGACCAGATGACCTCGTCCTCGGTGGCCCCGTAGGCCTGGTGTGATAATTCTCCCCACTCCGAGTGCATCATGCGGCCGCCCATGGGCAGGGTGAAGCGATCGACGTCCTCGAGGAGGCCGGCGATCCTCAGGGGATGGCGGCCGCGCGCGGCGAGGGCAAGATTGATGGAGCGCCCACCGCGCAGGCCGCCACGGCGAGGGTCCGCGTTACGCTCAAAGACGTCTACCCGGAAGCCGTGCTGGCCGAGCAGCGTGGCCAGAAGGGCACCGGCCAGGCCGGCCCCAGCGATCGTGATGCGTTCGGTTTCGGCAACCCTCACCGAGCGTCTGACCAGGCGCGGATTGCCTGCACCAGGCGCCAGCAATCCTCATAGCGGTTATAAAGGGGTACCGGTGCGACCCGGATGATGTCCGGCTCCCGCCAGTCGCCGACGATGCCCTGCCGGATCAGGGCGCCGAACAGGTCGCGGCCAGCCTCAGCCCCTTCGCGGACGGCGAGGGACAGCTGACAGCCGCGCCGTGTCGGCTCGCGCGGCGTGATGATGTCCACGACATCGGCCACTCTGCTGTCGATGAGCGTTTCCAGGTAGCCGGTCAGGGCCAGCGATTTGGTCCTGAGCGCATCGAAGCCGGCGCCCTCAAAGACGTCCAGGGAAACGCGCAGTGGCGCCATGGAGAGAATCGGAGAATTGGACAGCAGCCAGGCATCGGCTCCGGGTGCGGGAACGAAATCCGGGCCCATGAGAAAACGTTGTTCAGGTTCGCAGCCCCACCAGCCATGAAAGCGTGGCAGGTCCGTCTGCTCCAGGTGGCGCTCGTGAACCCAGGCCCCGGAGACGGCGCCGGCCCCGGAATTGAGGTACTTGTAGCTGCACCAGGCTGCGAAGTCCGCGCCGGAATCATGCAGGTCGACCGGCACGTTGCCCACGGCGTGGGCCAGGTCAAAGCCCACCATGGCGCCGGCGCGGCGGCCTGCCGCAGCGATACGCCCGAGATCGAAACGCTGTCCCGTGGCGTACTGGACACCCGGCCACAGCACCAGGGCGACACGTTCGCCTTCGCGTTCGAGGTAGTCCTCGACCAGCGTTTCGTCCACGAGCCGGTCTTCCGCCTCGGTACCCAGTTCAACCAGGCACTCGGCCGGGTCGAGTCCGTGGAAACGGAGCTGAGACTCGACGGCGTAGCGGTCCGAGGGAAACGGCTGGCGCTCGATGACGATGCGATTGCGCGCGCCTTCTGGGCGAAAGAAGCTCACCATGAGCAGGTGCAGGTTCACGGTCAGGGCGTTCATGACCACCACTTCGCTTTCCTTCGCGCCAACCAGCCGTGCCAGCGGCGTCTGCAGGGCTTCGTGATACGTCATCCACGGTCGCGGGCCGCTGAAATGCCCTTCAACGCCGAAATCGCGCCAGTGGCCGAGTTCTTCTTCTATGAACGCTGCCAGCCGCTTTGGCTGGAGGCCCAGGCTGTTGCCCACGAAATAGGCCTGCTCGCCGTCCTCACCGTGGCGGGGAATCCAGAACTCATCGCGCCAGCGCGCCAGGGGGTCAGCGGCATCGCGAGCACGCGCATCAAGAAGGTCGAGGTTCTGGAGGGGTTCACTGCTCACGAGGTCACCTCGGCAGGGTAGAGCGTCGGTCGGCTCAGGGTCGCGTCACCGAGCAGTGGCGAGAGCCCCAGATCGAGCCAGTACAGGCCGTCGCCGACCTCGTCAGGCACGAAGATCATCTCCGTGGTGCTACGACGGCGAGGGTCGACCTCGCCTGGACCCTCATTGTCTGCCATGCACCACCAAAGCCGATGGACCCACATGCGACCGGCGTCGTGGGCTGGATCCAGGGACGGTGTGTCGACAAGCAGATGCCGAAGCTCCAACGATGCCAGCCAGGCAATTGCGTCTTCCGCGAACACGGGGTAGGGCGGCGCGTGCTCATAGGCAACGGAGCGTTTCCCCGGGTTGTTGGGCAGCGTGCGCAGGACCAGTGCCTCAAGGGGCAGGACTGCCTCAAGCGTCGGGGCCAGTGCCGATTCCAGCGCAGCCCGTGTCCAGCGGGGGTAATCATCTTCCGAGACGTTCTCCGGCGTCACGCTGACAAGCTGAGCCAGGCACGGGGTGTCGTCGATGGTTTCCTGCACGATCAATCGTTCCCGCGTCAGATGCCCGCGGCATTCCGTGTGGGTGCCGTGACAGTGTGGCACCAGTTGTACGACCTCCGCATTACAGGTGCCGCCCAAGCGTACGTCGCCGATATAGCTGCCGGCGCGCAGGGGCCGGGCGCTGGCCGGCTCGTCGATGAAGTAAGCGGGCTGCGGTCCGTGTGGGTCCAGGGGGATAGCAATGGGCACGCCAGCGGCAAAATTGACATGGAGCCGATGGCCGCCGAGTTCGAAGTGCGCAATCAAAAGCGGTGCCTTTTCTGTTGTACGGGTTTTGAGCAAGGTTCCCGCGCGCTGGTTTAACCGGTTGTTCGCGGGATCGACGGGCGCCGAGTATAACCAAGCACCGTGAAGCGGAACGGGGCATGTGAGAACGGCGTTATGACCGTTTTCCGTGTAGGGTGCGCCCATGCGCAAAGACCAGTTCACCTTCGAACTGCCCGAGGAGCTCATTGCCCAGCGGCCACTGGTTGAGCGACGGGACAGCCGCCTGTTGTGCCTCGATCGGGCAACTGGTGCGATCGCGCATCGGGCATTCACCGATGTGCCCGGATTGCTCGCCCCGGGCGACCTGCTGGTATTCAACGATACCCGGGTGATTCCGGCCCGGTTGTTTGGCCGCAAAGCCAGCGGTGGGCGCGTGGAAATCCTCCTGGAACGACTCCTTGATGACGAGCGCTGCCTTGCGCAACTGCGGGTCAGCAAAAAACCCGCAGCGGGCGGGCAGATTGACCTGGATGGCGGTGGTTCGCTTGAGGTGCTGGGGCGCGACGGTCCTTTTTTTGAGCTTTTTCTCGAGGGCGGTGGGCTTGGCGCACTGCTCGAACGGCAAGGCCACATGCCACTGCCCCCCTACATTGAGCGCGAAGACGAGGACGCCGATCGTGAGCGCTATCAGACCGTCTACGCCCGCGAACCGGGTGCCGTCGCCGCACCCACGGCAGGCTTGCACTTCGATGATGACTTACTGGCCGCGCTGGATGCACGAGGCGTTGAGCGGGCCTTTGTCACGCTGCACTTGGGTTCGGGTACCTTTCAGCCGGTTCGCTCGGAACGCGTGGAAGACCACGTCATGCATGCGGAGCACCTGGTCGTTTCCCAGTCGGTGGTGGATACCGTTGCGGCGACCCGCGCCCGCGGTGGGCGCGTGGTGGCTGTAGGTACCACGTGTGTTCGCAGCCTTGAGACCGCGGCGGCGGGCGGTACGCTGGCGCCCTATGCCGGTGACAGCGACCTCTTCATTTACCCGGGTTACACGTTCCAGGTGGTCGATGCCCTGATCACCAACTTCCACCTGCCCGAGTCGACGCTTTTGATGCTGGTCAGCGCCTTGGCGGGCACGGAGCCGGTGCTGGCGGCCTACGAAGCGGCCGTTCGGGCGCGTTACCGCTTCTTCAGCTACGGCGACGCGATGTTCATCGCCTGAGGGGCCGTCGGGTGAAGGCGAACCCCTCTGTTGGCATGTCGTGGTCCCGAGGCCGTTTTTTGCGTTTACCGGTGGCCTGTGTACGGCCGGCGGTGGCAAAATAGCGCCCCCGCGGGCGTGTCCCGCCCCTGGATGCCCCACCATGGCTGATTTGCTGGACCCCGAGCTGCTGGAACAGGTGCGCGCTCGCGAGTGGTTCTATGATTTCCCACTTCCTGACGGGTCGCGAACGACCACCTACCACGCCGGCGAGCTCGATGCGATTCACGACACCCGATGGCGCCTGCTCGAGCACACGCTTGACGGGGCTTATCCGCAAGGCTTCAGCGAGTTGACGGCCATTGACCTGGCGGCGCACCAGGGGTGGTTCGCACTGGGCATGGCGCGCGCTGGGCTGCGGCAGGTGACCTGCGTGGATCAGCGTGCCAGCCACGTGGAAGATGCTCAGCTCATGGCCCGGGTGCAAGGCCAGGACGCCATGCGCTTTCTGCACAGCGATATTTTTGATCTGGATACGGAACGCCTGGGCACGTTCGATGTGGTGCTGATGCTCGGCCTGCTCTATCACCTCGAGAATCCGGTGGGTGCCCTGCGCTTGGCTCGGGCCCTGTGCAAGGACCTTTTCGTGATCGAGACGCAGATTGTCCCCGGCATGAGCGGCATGGTCGATTTTGGTTCCTATCGCTTTGTCCGGCCGCTAAAAGGCGCCTTCGGCCTGATCGATGAACTCGATGAAACGCACGGCCCCGAAGCGGGAGCGACCGGTATCTGTCTCGTGCCCAGCCTGGAAGCGCTGACCTGGCTGCTGGAGAAGGTGGGCTTTCGCGAGGTCACTGTGTTGCAGCCTCCGCCGGACGCGTATGAGCAATTGCTTTACGGCAAGCGCGTCATGGTCTCGGCCCGGGTCTGAACGGAGTCTGCCCGGCCATGGAATTTGACCTGCTTGCCCGTGATGGCGCCGCCCGGCGCGGCCGCCTGAGCTTCGGTCGCGGCACGGTGGAGACCCCGGCCTTCATGCCGGTCGGCACCTACGGAACGGTCAAGGCCATGACCCCGGAGAACCTCAAGGACACGGGGTCGGAAATCGTCCTGGGCAATACCTTTCACCTCATGCTGCGCCCCGGCACGGAGGTCATTGAGGCCCACGGTGGCCTGCATGGCTTCATGAACTGGGACCGCCCCATCCTGACCGATTCCGGTGGCTTCCAGGTCTGGAGCCTGGCGGAGCGACGAAAGATCACCGAGGCGGGCGTCACCTTTGCCTCTCCCGTAGACGGTTCCAAAATCTTCATGGGTCCTGAAGAATCCATGGCGGTGCAACGTTCGCTCGGCTCGAACATCGTGATGGCCTTCGATGAGTGCACGCCCTATCCGGCAACGGAGCGCGAGGCGGAAGACTCCATGAAGCTGTCCATGCGCTGGGCGCAGCGCTCCAAGGATGCCTTTGGTGACAACCCGAACGCCCTGTTCGGGATCGTTCAGGGCGGTGTCTACGAGCCGCTGCGTCGCGCGTCAGCAGAGGCGCTCACGGACATCGGTTTTGATGGCTACGCCGTGGGCGGCCTGTCCGTCGGTGAGCCGGAGGACGAACGCAACGCCGTGCTCGACTTCACCATGCCGCACCTTCCCGACGCCTCGCCCCGCTATCTCATGGGCGTGGGGCGGCCCGAGGACATCATCGCGGCCGTTGCTCGGGGCGTCGACATGTTCGACTGCGTCATGCCCACGCGAAACGCGCGCAACGGCTTCTACTTCACACGACGCGGGACGCTGAAAATTCGCAACGCACGCTTCAGGAATGACCTGCGGCCCATCGATCCTGAGTGTCGCTGCCCGACCTGCACCGGGTACACGCGGGCTTACCTGAAGCACCTGGAACGATGCAACGAGATGCTCGGCGCGCACCTCGCCACGATGCACAACCTGTGGTTCTACCAGGACCTGATGCGCGGCATCCGGGCGTCGATTGAGCGGGGTGATTTCGAGGACTGGTCACAGCGCGTACTCGAGGAACTGGCGCTCGGGCCCGAGTAGGGCACGGTCACCGACGTGCTTGTCACACCGTTGAAGGGGCTTCGGGGTCCTGGATTCGACGAATCGCCCTTGCATTCCCCCCGTTAACGCCTCGCTTTCGCCTATAATTCGCGGCTTGCTGGCGCGGGTAACTTCACCCGTTTCTTTTGAATTTCGCAGTGCTGGCCCCCAATTAACGGCTCAAGAGCCCGCTAAGCGCGGGAAAAACAGTTTGCGAGCGAGGACGCAGGGCGTCCCCCAAGCGCAACAGCACAGTACAGACAGAGGGTTTCGATGGACTTCCTGATCGCCAATGCCTACGCCCAGAGCGCGCCGGCGCAGCCCGGGGGACTGGTTCAGTTCCTGCCGCTGATCCTGATTTTCGTGGTGTTCTACTTCATGTTGATTCGTCCGCAGATGAAGCGCACGAAGGAGCACCGCATGCTGGTTGCCGGCCTCGGTAAGGGCGATGAGGTGGTCACCAACGGCGGCCTGCTCGGCAAGATCAAGGGCCTGAATGACTCCTTCGTGACGCTGGAACTCGCCGAAGGCGTGCAAATCAAGATTCAGCGCCATGCCATTGCCCAGGTGGTGCCGAAAGACACGATCAAGAACGCGTGACGCCGGATCGCTCCATGACGTGCGAATCAGTCAATAACAAGACTAAGAGACCCTCGGGAGTCGTCTCATGAATCAGTATCCCACCTGGAAATACGTGCTGATCCTCGTGATCGTGCTAACGGGTGCGTTGTATGCCCTGCCGAATCTGTACGGTGAGGATCCGGCG
>JBCDHO010000021.1:0-15251 GCA_038749855.1 Pseudomonadota bacterium | reverse complement strand
TGACCGTCGAGCGTTGCAATGCCCGCCGCGTCCTGGCCGCGATGCTGAAGCATTGTCAACGCGTCGTAGAGGGCCGGGGCGACGACGTCACGACCGACGATACCGATAATTCCGCACATGCTCGAATTTCCTGGCCTGGCACCCCGTGGACGCGGCGAATTCTAACACGCCCCCCGAGGTCAATGATGCCGGCATGGAGAATCCCTGCCCGCCAGGAGGAATCAGGTGGTCGTATCCGGTTCCTCACTGGCCGTATCAGGCCCGCCCTCACCGGCCGTGTCCGGGTCAAAGTCAAAGTACTCAAGCGCGACGTCCGGTAAAAAGGTCGCGGTCCATTCGGCCAGTGGCATCAGGCCCTGGATGACCCGGGACTCCGCCCACCAGGGGTCGGCGGGAATGGGCGTGAAACCGGCAGCGATCATGAGCGTCAAGACGATGAGCAGCCCCCGGGCCGCGCCAAAGACAGCACCGAGCAAGCGATCCGTCCCACTCAGACCCGTTTTCTCCACGAGCTGACCGACCAACCAGGTCACGAGCCCGCCGGCGATCAGGATGCCGAGAAAAATACCCGCAAAGGCCAGGCCCTGGCGAGCCGAGGGAAGCTCCAGCCAGGGCTCGAGCTGGGGCGCCACGGCGCCGGAAAAATGAAACGCGGCCACGAAGGCAAAGGCCCAGACCGCCAGCGCGAACACTTCCTTGATGAACCCGCGCCAAAGCCCCACGACGGTGGAGATTGCCACCAGACCGATCAACACCAGGTCGACAGTACTCACAGGGTCATTCCGTGCTCTGCACGATTCCCTTGATTCCCTGACTTGCCTCGATCCGGTCGCGGATGCGGATGGCCTCTTCACGACTGATTTCCGGCCCGACGAGCACCCGATAGATGGTGCGCTCACTGCTCTGCTCGCGCTGGCTTTGGGCCCGGTAACCGGCGTCGCGCAGCGAGAACACCAGCTGCTCGGCGTTGCCCGCCTCCGAGAACACACCCACCTGGACACTCCATCGAATTAACGGATCATCCGTAGCAGCGCTCGGCGCCGCGTCTTCGGGGCGAAGATCAACAATTCTTGGTCGGACATCGGGCACCTGCCTGGCCAGCCGTGCAACCACCTGGTCCGCCTCGGCCTCCTGTGCAAAGGGTCCGACGCGAACGCGGTGTAACACACCCGCCGCGCTGTCGACCGTGTCCATCAGAACGGGCATACCACCCTCACGCAGACTCGCAGCCAGGCGATTGGCGTTGGCAGTACTGCTGAAGCTGGCGACCTGCACAAGGTAACGACCATTGGCCGCGACCGTGGCGGCAGCCACCGCCACGGAGGGGACTGTTGAAGCGACTTCCGTTGATGCAGCAACGTCTCCGGCAGGCGGATCGGGTGTCACCTCAGCATCGGTTGAGCCGGCCCGTTCCGCATCGGCAACTGGAACACCATCAGCATCGGTATCGGCATCGGCATCGGCAGAAAGGGTCGGGGCCGCTTCGCCCGCCATTGATGCACGTCCGCTGTCTGCCGCATCCGTGCCGGCAGCGGTCTCAGATCCAGACACGGTGGTTCCCGATTCCTCCGCGGCTGCGGCCGCATCCGGACCAACCGACACGGCCTCCCCGGACGTAACGGCGACAGCCTCATCGACGGGAGGCGTGTCCCGCTCACTGGCATTCTCCTCCGCGATCCGTTCCAGCCGCTCCTGCAAGGTTGCCGGCTCCGGCTCCGGAGCTGCCGCCAGGGCGCCGTCTCCGGGCGCGTCAGCGACGTCCAGTGCCGGCGCATCACGGTCAGGCAGGGTGGAGGGCTGATCCGTCGGTTGCTCACCGATGGGAAACCGGCGCGTCTCGAACGCCAGCTCGGTCGGCCGATCCGGAATCTCGATGGGTCGCGCGTCTCCCGCGGAGTCCGGCTGGCCACCCAGCAGAATGGGTAGGATCAGGACCGCCAGCGCAACCAGAACGGTGGCCCCGACGAGGCGTTGTTTTAAGGCTTTATCCATGAAGGTGCCCAGCGTCGAACAGCGGAGATTCTAACAGCAGCGAGCGCAGTGAGTCGGCGCTAATCAGACGAAGGACGGACCCGGTACCGACGGGCTTGCGGACGATGCGTCACCGGACGCTCCAGCCGGCATAGCCTGCCCCTGTTCCTCTAACCAGCTGAGGGCTTGCTGGGCCGTATGAAAAGACCCGAACACCAGCACCGGGGAACCCGTCATCGAGCGTTGACGGGCTTCTTTCAGTGCACCGCGTACCGTGGGAAACGCCAATACCGGGAGGCTGCCGACGGCCCCCCGGATACGCTCAGCCAGGGCATGGCCTGACTGGGCGCGCCAGCCATCCTGAAGACCGGCACAGAGAAAGGCTACTGCGCCGGGTGCCAGGAGGCGCGCTACGCTCTCTGCATCCTTGTCCGCCAACATGCCCAGCACGCACAGATAGCGCTGTTCCGCGCCTGCCAGCGCCTGCTGCACGACCGCGGCCGCCATGGGGTTATGACCCACGTCCACCCAGTAGCCCGGTTCCGGACCAAAGCGCTGCAGCCGTCCGGGCACGGCCGTGGAGGCCAGTCCCTCGCCGAGATCAACCACGTCCTCATCATCGGGGTAGAGCGTGCAGATCGCCGCCAGGGCAGCGGCCAGGTTTTCGCGCTGATGGGCGCCCCCGAGGTCCGGTGATACCAGCCGCACCGTCTTCTCACCCAGCCGGAAGCGCAGACGACCCGGTTTAGCGTTGTCCAGGGTGTAATCGCGTTCGCGCAGGAGCACAGGGCAATTCAGTTCCCGGGCCCGTTCCAGCACGCTCATCGGCGGCTGACGCTCCACGGCCACCAGGGGACGATCGGGGCGAAGAATACCGGCCTTCTCCCGTCCAATGGTCTGACGATCTTCGCCAAGAAAGGCCTGGTGATCGAGCCCGATCGGCGTAATGATCGCCAGGTCCGTATCCACGAGGTTCACCGTATCGAGGCGACCACCCAAGCCCACCTCGAGCACCGCCGTATCCAGCTCTGCGCGACTCATCAGCCACAGGCACGCGAGGGTGGTGTGCTCAAAGTAGGTCAGCGAGATGTCATCACGCTCTCCTTCAACCGCTTCAAAGGCGGAGACCAGTTCAGCACTGTCCACCTCCCTGCCCTGGAAGCGCAGGCGTTCGTTAAAGCGCAGCAGGTGTGGAGAGGTGTAGGCGGCGTAGCGCTTGCCTTTGAGCCCCAGCAGAGCGCTCAACCAGGCGACGGTGGAACCCTTGCCATTGGTACCGGCCACGGTAATGACGCGCTGGGCCGGACGCGGCGCGCCCATACGCCGGTACACAGTTCCACACCGCGACAGATCAAGGTCAATTGGCACATCGTGACGCGATTCAAGCCGCTGGAGCCAGTCCTTGAGCGCGGCGTTGGCCGCATCGGGTGCCATTCAGGCAGGCACCACTTCACCGGTCACGGGAATCGGCCGATCGCCGCCGGTCAGCAGTGCAAGCAGGCCGCTGAGCTCGTCACGAAGCTTGCGGCGGTCGATGATCATGTCGATGGCACCCTTTTGCAGGAGGAACTCGCTGCGCTGGAAGCCTTCCGGGAGTTTTTCCCGAACCGTCTGCTCGATCACACGCGGTCCGGCAAAACCGATGAGGGCGCCGGGTTCCGCCACGTTCAAGTCGCCGAGCATTCCCAGGCTCGCGGAGACCCCGCCCGTGGTGGGGTTGGTCAGAACGCTGACAAACGGCAGACCTTCCCCCGCCATGCGCTCCAGGACTGCGCTGGTCTTGGCCATCTGCATGAGGGACAGGAGCCCCTCCTGCATGCGCGCACCACCCGTGGCCGAAAAGCTCACGAGCGGTGCCTTCATGCTGATCGATTCCTGGGCAGCCCGCGTGAATTTCTCACCCACGACGGACCCCATGGACCCCCCCATGAAGCCAAACTCAAAGGCGGCGGCCACCACCGGCATGCCGCGAAGCTCGCCAGCCATGGCCACCAGCGCGTCTTTCTCACCGGTCTTCTTCTGGGAGGTCGTGATGCGATCCCGATACTTTTTGCTGTCGCGAAAGCGCAGCACGTCGACGGGCTCCAGGTCGCGGGCAAGCTCACGCCGCGGCTCCGGATCAAGAAACTGATCAAGACGGGTGCGCGCGGAAAGCCGCATGTGATCGCCACACTTGGGGCACACCTGGAGGTTGCGTTCCAGTTCCGGTCGATAAAGAACCGCGCCACAGGCGCCACACTTGGTCCACAGACCTTCGGGAACATTGCGTTTATTACCGCCCTCGGTCCGTATGCGCGAGGGCATCAGTTTGCTGAACCAGCTCATGAGGTTTCGCGACTCCCCGCCCGCGGGCGGGCGAAATCAGGACGCGCTATTGTCCAACGAGTCCCGAACCGACGCAACAAACCCCCGCGCCATGGCCACGGCCTCCTCCCGGCTGGCGGCCCCCGCCAGCTGCTTCACCAGTGCGCTGCCAATGACCACGCCGTCCGTATGCTCAGCCACGGCGCGTGCAGACGCTCCATCGCTGATGCCGAAACCTGCCGCCACCGGCAGCTCGGAGCGCGCGCGAATTTGAGCCACGGGCCCTTCCAGCGCATCGGCGTCGAGCCGGTTCGCACCGGTAATGCCCTTGAAGGATACGTAATAGATAAAGCCACCGGCCCGCGCGCAGATCTTCTCCAGGCGGCCTTCATCCGTGGTCGGCGCCACGAGGTAGATGACATCGAGGTCGTGGGCGCGCAGCGAATCGTGGACCTCGCCGGCCTCCTCGGGCGGACAGTCCACCAGCAGCAGGCCATCTACGCCGGCTTCGGCGCAGGCCGCTGCGAGTTCCGTGGCGCCAAAGCGCTCGATCGGGTTCATGTAGCCCATGAGAATCACCGGCGTCTCCGCGTCCCCCTCCCGGAAACGGGCCACATCGGCCAGCACCGAGCTCAGCGTGACGCCGCGTTCAATGGCACGCTCGCTCGATTGCTGGATGACCGGGCCATCGGCAATGGGGTCGGAAAACGGCACGCCCACCTCGATAAGGTTGGCGCCGCCCTCGACCAGGGCGTGCATGATGTCCACGGTCCAGTCCGGATGGGGATCGCCCGCCGTCACGAATGGGACCAGGGATTTGCGGCCCGGCTTGAAGCTGTCGCGAATGCGCTCGCTCACAGCTCGAGTCCTTCTATGGCTGCGAGCGTTTGCACGTCCTTGTCGCCGCGCCCCGACAGGTTGATCAGGACAATCTGGTCCGGACGCATCTCCGAGGCCTTTTTCATGCCGTAGGCAATTGCGTGCGCGCTTTCAAGCGCTGGAAGGATGCCTTCCATCTGCGACAGCGCGCGGGTGGCCGCAAGGGTCTCCTCGTCGGTCACCGCGACGTACTCGGCCCGGCCAGAGTCCTTCAGCCAGGAGTGCTCTGGACCAACGCCCGGGTAGTCCAGACCGGCGGACACCGAATGGGTGTGAGAGATCTGTCCGCCCTGGTCGTCGAGGAGGTAGGTCCGGCAGCCATGGAGCACACCGGGCTTGCCTGCGCACAGCGACGCCGCATGCTCACCGGTCGCCAGGCCCCGCCCCGCCGCCTCGACACCGATCATGCCGACGTTGCCGTCATCAATGAAGGGATGGAAGAGCCCCAGCGCGTTCGAGCCACCGCCCACACAGGCCACCAGCTCATCCGGCAAGGTGTCGTACTGCTCAAGCATCTGCGCGCGTGCCTCGCGACCCACAATGGCGTTGAAGTCACGAACCATGACCGGGTACGGATGAGGGCCTGCCACCGTACCGATGACGTAGAAGGTGTCATCAACGTTGGTCACCCAGTCCCGCATGGCCTCATTCAGCGCGTCTTTCAGCGTCTTGGAGCCGGAAGTGACGCTGCGCACTTCGGCGCCCATGAGGCGCATGCGAAAGACGTTAATCGCCTGCCGATGGATGTCTGTCTCGCCCATGTAGACCACGCATTGCTGGTTCAGCCGCGCCGCCACGGTGGACGTCGCCACCCCGTGCTGCCCGGCGCCGGTTTCCGCGATCACTCGCGGCTTGCCCATGTGCCAGGCCAGCAGGTTCTGGCCCACCGTGTTGTTGATCTTATGCGCGCCTGTGTGGTTGAGGTCCTCGCGCTTGAGCAGGATCTTCGCGCCGCCGCAATGCGCCGTCAGGCGCTCGGCGAAGTAGATCGGTGAAGGACGACCGACATAGTGAGCCAGGTCCGAATCCAGTCGAGCCATGAACTCATCATCATTGCGCCAGCGCTCCCAGGCCTCCCGCAATTCCTCCAGCGCATGCATGAGCGTCTCGGAAACGAAGGAACCACCGAAGTCACCGAAGTGGCCTCGCTCGTCGGGAAAGTCGTAGAGCTGCTGTGCTTGCTGGTTCATGCCTTGACCTTTCTGGCGTTGCGAATGAATTGATGCACCAGGACCATGTCCTTGACGCCCGGTGCGCTTTCAACGCCGCTGGAAACATCCACGGCGTAGGGTTGAAACTGCCGGACCGCCTCGGCGACATTGTCCGGGTTGAGGCCGCCGGCCAGCCAGAGGGGCTGGTCGCTGGCCACCGACTGGCTCCAGTCGAAGGTCTTACCGGTTCCGCCCGCGCCGCCGGGCACATGCGAATCGAGTAACAGACCAGCCGCGTCCGGGTAGGCCCCGAGCGCGGCTTTTGCGTCTTCTCCCATCATGGAGACCGCCTTCAGGAAGGGCAAGCCGAAGCGGCTACAGAAGGCGTTTCCCTCGTCTCCATGGAACTGTAACAAGTCCAGCTCCACCTTGGCCAGCACGTCGTGCACTGCTTGTGCCGCCTGGTTCATGAACAGCCCCACGCGCAGAACGCCAGTCGGCACCGATTCCACCAGGCGCCGGGCTTCCTCCACGCCCAGTTTTCTTGGACTTCGAGCGAACACAAAGCCCAGCGCGTTGGCGCCGGCCTCCGCGGCACTCACAACATCCACAGCGCGGGTCAGCCCGCAGATCTTGACCTTCACCTCAGCCATGCAATTAACTCCCTGCAGCACCCAGCGTTGGCGGGAATGCTTCGGGTGTGGCCGGCAGGGCAAATTCCGACGGGTAGCGCACACCCATGAAGTAGAGGCCATGGGGGGGCGCCGTCACACCAGCGGCCTTCCGGTCTTTTCCAGCCAGCAGTTCCGCAATCCAGCCCATGGAGTGCTCGCCGGTGCCGACCGCCATCAGCGAGCCGGCAATGTTGCGCACCATGTGATAGAGAAACGCGTTGGCGGTCACGTCAATGACCACGCGGTCACCGTCTCGTGTCACGGCGATGTGCTGCATGTTGCGTACCGGGTGATTGGCCTTGCACCCCGAGGAGCGGAAGGCGCTGAAATCCTGCTCGCCCAGGAGTGCCTGGGCCGCTGCGTGCATGGCTCGCTCGTCGAGCGGTTGGCGCTGCCAGGTGACTTTGCCGTGGTCAATGGCCGGGCGAATCCAGCGGTTGAGCACGACGTAGCGGTAGCTTCGGGCGAGCGCCGAGAAGCGCGCGTGAAAGTCGTCGGCCACGGGCTGCAGCCAGCGAATGCACACACTGGGAGGCAGATTGGAGTTGGCGCCAAGCACCCAGGAGCGAGGATTCCTGTCAGCCGCACTGTCGAAGTGCGCCACCTGGCAGTGACCGTGCACACCGGTGTCCGTTCTTCCTGCGCAGACCACGGCCACATCATGGTTCGCGACCTTCGCCAGTGCCGCCTCGACCGTGGCCTGTACCGTCGATTCCTGCCGCTGGGTCTGCCAGCCATAGAAATGACTGCCGTCGTACTCAACGCCGATCGCATAACGCATGATCCTGGAGCGAACTTAAAGCTCGCCCAACATCTCCCGGGCTTCCCGAACCTGATCGGGTTCGCCCACGCGAACGACTTCTTCGAGTTGGTCACGTGCGTCGCTCTTCTTACCCATGGCCAGGTAGGCCCTGGCAAGGTTCAGGCGATCCTCCGCATCCATAGCTTCTGGCTGCCCCGGCATCAGGCGCGTCGACTCATCCATGTTGTTATCTTCGGTGACCGCATCGGCCATCTGAGGTTCAGGAACGCGGGCTTGATCGGGGCCTGCCGCTTGCGCCGCCCCGGACTCCTGATCCGGTCTGGCCTCGCGGCCCCCACCGGCACGTCCCGTCGGCAGATACTCCGGATCTCTCTGGCGGCGCAGGAAAACCACGAGCGCGGCGACGAGCAGGGCCACCGCACCGAAAATCCAACCTCCGAAGCGCAGCAGCCAGCTGTCTTCATTCACCACCGGGCTGAGGTCAACCTCCGGTAGCGTGTCTCCGGCGAGCCGCTCTTGTCGCAGGCGCTCTTCCATCTCTGCCAGGTTCGTATCGGCCACGCCCCGCGGATCATCGGCGCCATCACGGGTCAGCTCGGCTTCCAATTCCGCCACACGCTCAGCAAGGTAGGCGTTTTCCTGCCGTGCGTTGGCGAGCTCTTCCTGCGTCCTCGCAAGTTCCTGCACGACGCTTTCGCCCGTCGACACGCCAGTCTCACCGCCACCACCCTGCCCCAAGCCAAGCGCCTCGGCCTCGGCACCGTCCGAGGGCGGAATCAACTCAAGGCGGCTTTCCGCTACCTCGGGCGAAGCTGCAGCCTCGGGCGAAGCTGCGCCATCCGCTTCGGTCACCGCATCGACTTCGGCCGGATCGGATACCGCGCCTGCGCCCGGGCTATCCGCACCGTCCGCAGGCCCGGAAACGGCGGCCAGATTGTCGACGGTCGGAATCTCATCCGGTGAAGCGGGAACGTCCCAACGCGTGCGGTACAGCGCCTCCTGGCGCATCACTTCGAGCATGGCGTCGCGTGCGCTGAGCGCCTGCGTGTCCTCGCGTGAGGGCATGCGCAGTACCTCACCGGCCATCATGCGGTTGATGTTGCTATCCAGGAAGGCGCTCGGGTTGGCCTGCTGAACGGCGAGCATGACCTGATTGATGGACACCCCCTGGGCCTCCGCATAAGTCCGCGACAGACCCCAGAGCGTGTCACCGCGCTGCACGTCGATGGTGCCTGGAAGTCCCTGGCCCGTGGTTGGGAGCACGGCCCGCAGGACGGGCTCCGGTTGAGCGTCAGCTTCGGGCAGCGGTTCAGGGTCCGGCCCCGCGAGATCTTCCGGAGCCGACTCGGGCTCTGCCGGCGCTACGAGTGCGCTTTCGGAAATGGCGGCATCCGCAACGCTTTCTTCCTTGGGCGCCGCTTCGATCGTTTCGCTTGCTGCGCCGCTTCCTTCATCCCCCGCGGAATCCGTCTCGGTGGCCAGCACAGCAGTGGCTTCCACATTAGCGACGGCCTCATCCGGTAGCGTATCTGCTTCAGCAGGAGCATCGATGGTCGCCTCATTAACCACTCGGTCTGGCGCCAGATTCGGTGCCATTTCCGGCACAGTCTCCGGCGGGATCTCGGTAAGCCCTGGATCCGGATCGATGGACGACGCCTCTGCAGTGTCTTCACCCGCGACGGACTCGAGCTCAGCCTCAGGCGGTGGCGCGGGGGTCGTTGGTATCGGGTCCATGATCTCGGCAGCGCTTTCCGTAACAGCCTCACTGACGGTGTCGGGAACGGCTTCGGATTCGTTTTCGCCAACTGCATCGCCATCGGTACCGGCTATGGACGGCGACTCGGCTGCAACGTCCATCTCGTCGGTGTCCGCCAGTGCCGGGAGTGCCGCCCTGCCTGGCGCCGGATCGAATGGTGGACCGGCCGCTGGCACCGGCGTGCTCTCCTCTGGCACAGGCGTGCTCTCCTCTGCCGCAGGCCCATCGTCCACCGCGGGCACGGGTTCGTTCACGACGGCGTCCTCCTGAGCGACCGAGGGACCGCTGGTGGGCGGCGGAAGCGGTGCCGGCTGTGATTCCGCGAAGGGCGATGTTTCCGCAGCCGGTGCCTCGGCCGGGCGAAGATCCGGCTCAGTGCTGCGCTGCGTCGTTTCCTCGGCTTCAGGTACGGGACGCTGAGCGGGTGCTACCGCCTGTGGCGCCGGCGTGGCCGGCAGCGGCGCGGGGGCCGGAAAGGTGGGCGGGTCCAGGAACAGCGTGTACTGGCGCAGCATGCGCCCGCTGGACCAGACCACCTCCACCACCAGTTGCACTACCGGATCGGTCATCGGAATATCGCTGGTCACCCGAATGTGTGGATCGGCCAGATCCCGGTTGATCGTGAACTCCAGGGGAATGCCAATGGCGCCGCGCTGCAGGCCGAGGACCTGGAAGTCAGCCGGCGATGCCAGGCCTGCTGTCACCGTTGCCATTTCCGCCTCGGAGCGCGAGATAAGGTCGATCCTCGCGTCCAGCGGCTGCTCGTAGTAGGAACGCACGCTTGCCTGGCCAAGCCCAAGTGCCTGGACCGAACCGGACCAGACCGCGATCGGCAGCAACAGCAATATCAGGGTGCGTCGAAGGCACCCGGCGGCACGGGCCCCGGCTCGACGGTCACGTTTTGACACCTGCTGCCCCATCATTGCCCCGTGGATTGCCCCGTGCCTTCCGATCATTGTTATGGTTTCTCCCGGCATCCCTGCCCTGCCCACGCCGGGCGCATGGCCCAGTTTACGAAGGCTCGTTCGCCTGCGCCATGGCCGACCGGGCGCCCCGTGTTTCCAGGGCCTCAAGAATCTGCACTGCGTTCAGTGCCGCTCCCTTGCGAACGTTGTCCGACACCACCCACAGGTTCAGACCATTAGGATGAGTGAAGTCCTTCCGCAGGCGCCCCACGAAGACCGCGTCACTGCCCGCACCGTGAACCACCGGCGTGGGAATATCGCCCGGATCGTCGTCTTCGGCCAGCTCGACACCTTCAGCGCCCTGCAGCACCGTGCGAACCGCCTCGACCTCAACCGGCTCACGGGTTTCCAGGTGCACCGCCTCGGCGTGTCCGAAAAACACCGGTACGCGAACGGCCGTGGCATTGACGGCGATGGTCTCGTCTTCGAGAATCTTGCGCGTTTCCCAGTGCATCTTCATTTCTTCGCGCGTGTAGCCGTTGTCCTGCAACTGATCGATGCTGGGCAGGACGTTGAAGGCAATGGGCTGGGCAAAAGCGGACGGCGTAACCTCGCGCATCCCGAGCCGATCAGCCGTCTGGCGCGCCAGTTCCTCCATGCCCTTGAGTCCGGCGCCCGAGACCGATTGGTAGGTGGCCACATTGATGCGTTCGATGCCGAAGACCCGGTGGATCGGCGCGAGGGCAATCACCAGCTGGATCGTCGAGCAGTTGGGGTTGGCGATCAGCGCACCCGGTCCGAGGCCTTCGAGTTGATGTCCGTTGACCTCGGGAACGACCAATGGATACTCGTCGTGGTAGCGAAACTCCGAGGTGTTGTCGATCACCATGGCACCCGCGGCGCAGGCCCGCGGTGCATGCTGCGCGCTCACCGATCCACCGGCAGAGAACAACGCGTAGTCCACACCGGTAAAGTCGAAGTCGTCCAGGACGTCCACGTCCAGCTGGCGCTGCCCGAACTCCACCTGCTTGCCCAGCGAATTGGCACTGGCCAGCGCATAAACCTCCAGGTCCGTGCCAAGGCGTTCCGCCAGGATAGAGAGCATCGCTTCGCCCACGGCACCGGTGGCGCCGACCACGGCAATCACCGGGGCCTCAAATTCTGATGCGCCTGTGGCGACCTTTGCGTTTCCCGTGTTCACAGCCATCAGGTTCCGATCTGTCCGCGATGCCGCAGCACGTGGTCCATGAGGGTCAGGGCCATCATGGCCTCGACAATGGGCGTGGCGCGAATGCCAACACAGGGGTCGTGTCGCCCTTTGGTGACCACTTCCACTACGTTGCCATCCTTGTCCAGAGACTCGCAAGGAATGCGCAGGCTGGATGTTGGCTTGAAGGCCACGGAAACGACTACCTCCTGGCCGCTTGAAATGCCCCCGAGAATGCCCCCGGCGTTATTGCTTTGGAATCCGTCCGGCGTGAGCAGATCACGGTGCTCGGTGCCCGGTTGCGCGACGCTGTCGAAGCCGGCACCGATTTCGACACCCTTCGTCGCATTAATGCTCATCATGGCTGCGGCGAGATCGCCGTCGAGCTTTCCATAAACCGGTTCACCCAGCCCGGCAGGCACGTTCCAGGCCCGGCAGTTCACGCGGGCCCCGACCGAGTCACCGGACTTGCGCAGCTTGTCCATGAAGGCCTCTAGCTCCGGCACCAACGTCGTAGATGGCACGAAAAACGGGCTGTCGTCCACCACGGACCAGTCCTTCTCCTCGTCCGTCCGAATTGGCCCCAGCTGTGCCAGCCAGCCCTGGATGCCGATGTCGAACTCCTGCTTGAGCCATTTTCGCGCCAGCGCGCCGGCAGCGACGCGCATGGTGGTTTCCCGCGCCGAGGACCGGCCACCCCCGCGGTAATCGCGGAAACCATACTTGGCATCGTAGGTGAAATCGGCGTGCCCCGGGCGGTACTGACGAGCGATGTTGCTGTAGTCCTTGGAGCGGGCGTCCGTGTTCTCGATGAACAGGGAAATGGGTGTACCCGTGGTTCGTCCTTCGAACACGCCCGAGAGGATGCGCACCTCGTCCTTTTCCCGCCGCTGAGAAGTGTGCCGCGACCGCCCCGTTGCACGGCGCTCCAGCTCCACGCGAATCTCATCTTCCGTAATCTCCAACCCCGGCGGGAAGCCGTCGAGCACGCAGCCGATGGCCGGGCCGTGGCTCTCGCCCCAGGTGGTCAGGCGCAGCGCGCGCCCGAAACTGTTAAATGACATGTCCCCGTTGCTCCAGCGCCGCCACCACGTCCGGTTGCGCCGCCTCCAGTTGTTGTTGGCCTATTGTAATGACACCGCCTCCGCCGTGCTCGAATTCGAGCCAGGTCAAAGCGGTGTTGGGCAGTGCATTTTCCAGCGCCCGTTCACTCTCCCCCACTTCGCAGAACAGCACGCCATCGGGTTCGAGATGCTGCGGCGCCGCTTGCAGCAGCCGCAGCGGCAGCAAAAGGCCATCTTCACCCGAAACGAGGCCAAGCGCCGGCTCAGCCTGGTACTCCTCCGGAAGGGCCTCGACCCGCGTACGCGGCACATAAGGCGGGTTGGAAACGATGAGGTCGTAGCGCTCTCCGGCAACCGCTGAGAACAGATCAGACTCGCGGAGCCGAACCCGCTCTTCCATGCTGTGCAGCGCGATGTTTTCCGCTGCCAGGACAAGGGCCTCGGCGCTGATGTCGAGCGCATCCACCTGCAGACCATCGATCCACGCGGCCATAGCCACTGCGATGCAGGCACCGCCCGTACACAGGTCCAGGGCGCGCCTCGCAGGCTCGGGCAGCCACGGCTGAAATTCAGACTGGATCAGTTCCGCCAGCGGCGAGCGCGGTACGAGGGCTGCCGGACTGGCCTTAAAACGGAGCCCGCAAAACCACGCTTCACCAATGAGATAGGCCAGGGGCTGCCTCGTGCGAATCCGCTGCTCGAGAAAAAACTCGATCTGCTGCGCTTCCGAATCGGCGACGGGCCGTCCCCAGGACGAAAAAGGCACCTCAGGTGAGGCCCCGATGACGTGTAGCACCAGCCAGGACGCCTCGTCCCAAGCATTGTCGGTCCCGTGGCCGAAAAACAGCCCGGCCTCGTCCATGCGGGCCGCACAGCGTCGAACCCAGATTTCCACGCTTTCCACCGGGTGTTCCACGGTATTGTCTGACGCTCCTCGCACCACGTACCGGATGGTTCTTCGCGTTGTCCGATGCGTGCGCCTGCCTGGCCCGGGCTCTCATCCGGGCGAAGGCGGCAGTATAATCCACCGTCCCCGGAAACCGGAGCCGCCGCGGCCCACCTGGAGAAGCCGAGAACGCCATGCCTGACGCCCTGGAAAAACTGCTGGCCGGACTGCAGGACGTGCTGCCCCAGCACGCCCTGACCGCCCTGGTCCACCGGTTCATGCGCGCCCGAACGCCCTGGCTGAAGAACGCGCAGATCAAGACCGTGGGCAAGATCGCCGGCATAGACTTCAGCGAAGCACACAGTGACGATCCTGCCGACTACCGGACCTTCAACGAGTTTTTTACCCGGGAACTCAAGGCAGGCGCACGCCCCCTGGACCCCGACCCGACCGCTCTGCTCTCTCCCTGTGATGGCCGTATCAGCGCGTGCGGGCCGCTTAACGGCGGACGCATTCTCCAGGCCAAGGGCCACGATTACAGCCTCGGTGCGCTGCTGGCCGACGACCCGGCCTGTCAGGCACTTCGGGACGGTACGTTCTGGACCATTTACCTTTCGCCGCGCGACTACCACCGCGTGCACATGCCCCTGGCCGGGGAACTCCGGCGCATGGTCTACGTGCCCGGGAAGCTCTACAGCGTCGCGCCCTACACGGTACGCCAGGTTCCCGGCCTCTTCGCCGCCAATGAGCGAATCGTCTGCGTATTCGATAGCGACGTTGGGCCCTTCGTACAGGTGCTGGTCGGCGCCATGCTGGTCGCCAGCATGGATACGGTCTGGGCCGGCACGGTAACGACCGCGTCGGAGCCGGTTCTGGAGCGGACGCGCTACGCTGCGGGCCAGGTCACGCTGGACCGCGGCGCCGAGATGGGACGATTCAATATGGGCTCAACCGTTATCATGCTGTTGCCACCGGGCGCGAGCGTGCCGAGTGAAAGCCTCGGCGCCGGTGATGCGGTACGCATGGGTCAGGCGCTCGGTCAGCTGCGCCACTGAGGTGCGTTCGCGACCAATGCTGCGGCGGATATACGATGATAAGCCGGTGAACTCATGGGCCCCGAAAAGATCGAAGCACGGGCGCATCGCGCCAAGGGTCGACCACATACACCATGGGAACCACCGTGCATTGCCTGGTTCAAGCAGAGGACAAGATGACGACTTCAGCAGGCTTTTCTGACCCTGGGATCGCAGGTTCCGCTCCCACGAATCCGCAGCGCTGTCGGCGCCGGGGCGCTATCCAGGCCCTCTTCTCAGCGAGCCTGGGCTTCCTCCTGACGCACGGCGCGACCGGTGCAAGCGCCCAGGAAGAAGAAACCCCACCACCAAGCCTCCAGGAACTGGCGGCGGAAGCTGACCTCGTCGCCCTCGTGCAGGTCCTCGATACGGACTACGAATATGCCAGGGATTTTCCCATCGGCGGCACGGCCTTTCTGCGCATTCTGATTCCCTACAAGCTCGATCGGCCCCTGCCGGACATCATCCAGGTCTACGAGGAAGGCCTGCACGACACGGAGTGCTACTTTCCCAATCCGCCGGTCACGGAAGAAGGTCGGCGTTACCTGCTGTTCGTGCGTCAGAACCCGGACGTTGAGGACCAGTATCTGGGGCTCGATGCCGGCTGCTCGCTCACTG
>JBCDHO010000020.1:0-15321 GCA_038749855.1 Pseudomonadota bacterium | reverse complement strand
CCGCTCGCCAATAGCTGACGTCAGCCATCAATCCTACGGAGTCGATGAAGCCGTTATTGAATCGGAAACCAAAATCGTCGGAGGCCGGAACGGCTATGACAGCGCTCGGTGTAGGTGCCGTGGCCGGCTGTGTGTTCCAGGTAACGCCAGGCGCCGATGATCCACCGCCACATGCCGCATTCTGGCCAGCTCCGGACCCTTCGGTCCAGGGTTCGAGCACCCGATAGACTTCCAAGGTTGCGGGCTTCGGCCCAGAGCCCGAGTCACGGACACGGAGTTGCCGCATTTCGATATTTACGCTGTTGAGACTGTCGAACGGCGCGAGCCTGGGGAGGTCAAAGCGGAACAGGGCGCTTCGGGTCGAGGAAGCTGAACCCTGGTTCCCGACGCACAGAGTGTCGTAGCCGCCGCCATTGGCATCGGGGTCATTTTCGTAGAGGGTCGCTACGGCCGAAGGTGCAACGACGGCCTCTCCGTCGTTGTTGGAAAACTGGGCGTCCGCTGCTCCAGGCACCAGCCATCCGGCGGCAAGCACCAGCACCATAGCCGCTGTCTGCCCGAACCGGGGGACGGCGTTGCGTGAGGTTGTCATAACCGCATGATAACCGACGGCGATTCCTGCCAGGTTACAAAATGCCGGCCGCACTGCCCCGCGATCAGCGGGACGTCATGTCCGGCTGAAGCGCCTCGCACAGCGCCACGTTGTCTTTGACCACACGCTCCACGGTGACCTGGCCCTGCAGGTCCGCGTCCGGGAACACGTAATCCACGGTCGCGTCATCACAGCCGTTGAATTCGAGGAAGATCGTGCCGTAGCCGACCTCGTTATCGACCACCGGGGGCGACTGGTCAAAGATCCCGCCGCTGGTCAAAGTCGCGTCGAGTACGGCCTCGTTGCCGTCGAAGGAACCGATGGCGGTAATCCAGCGATGGCCGGGCTCGCCGAGTATGGCCGTGGCCGATGGGTCCGGACGTTCGCTGTCGTAGGTGAACCAGGACAGGAACAGCAGCCCTGAATCGGGATAGACGGTAAAGAAGAAGCCCTGGCCTGCCGTAGCCGGGTTGAACCAGGCGTCATTCACGCCCGGATTGATCACGAAGTCGGACGAGGAGCCCAAGTCATCGGTCTGCCAGGTGATGTTCAGATCGCCCACTTCCAGGAGTCGGGCGTTGTCCGGATCGTCTTCATCGGACACGCTGACCATCCAGCCGTTGTTGGCTTCGCCATCGACCCACGCCTGCACGTCCGCGATCAGGCCGGGGGCGTTGTCGGCCGAGTTAAAGGTGAAATCGAAGTTTCGGGTCGTTGGCAGCGCGAGGCTCCCGCTCAGACTGGAAGCCGTCGAGGGTTGGTTGTTCCAGGTCGAGCCCGTGGCGCTGCTGGTGCCACCGCCGCAGGCGCGTCGTGACAGGCCGCCAACACCCTCGGCCCAGGCGTCGGTGATCCGGCGTAGCTCGACCGTCACCGCCTTCGGACCCGTCCCCATGCCGCGCACCCGGTCCTGCTGCATGGACAGCGTCACGCCAGTGATCGTGGCACCCTCGGGAATGGCTGGAAGGTCATAGCGCATCAGACCCCGCCGGGTCATAAAGCCGGACATGAGGTTGCCGATACACACATCCGGGTAGTTGCCCCCGTTGGCGTCCGGCTCGTTTTCGAACACGGTGCCCTCGGCCACCAGCGTGCCCGTGCCGGACCCGCTTTCCTGCGCCAGAGCCTCGGACCCCAGGAGTGGCAAGGTTAGCAGGGCAGCTAGGGCCAGCCAGGGTACACGTCGATTTTGGGGCGTCGCGGACGCCTCGACGCCCTGGGCGCCGCGAGGCATCGTGAAATCGAGGAGGGGCTGGGTACGGTTGAACAACATGGTGCGACTCCGGCTGGCGGTTTGGGGACAGCGTCCCCAAGGCAGACCGGAGCTTAGGCCGAAAGCTTTCAAATTGCCGTTAAGGCGGGATGAAACGGCGGTCAGCCTTCCTCATCCATGGGCTGCAGCGCTTCGCAGAGGACGATGTTGTCTTTGACTACCCGTTCCACGGTGACCTCGCCCATGACCCCCGCGTCCGGGAAATCGTAGCTGATGACCGCCGTGTCGCAGTCCTGGAACGTCACGACGATTGTCCCGTAATCCACCTCGTTGCTCACGGCCGGCTCCGAAGCATCGAAGATGCCGCCCGACGTCAGCGTGGCAGACAGAGTCACCTGGTTGCCGTCAATGGGTCCGATGGCCGTAATCCAGCGATGGCCTGGCTCACCCAGCATGGCGGTCACCGAAGCGTCAGGACGCTCCGTGTCATAGGTGAACCAGGACAGGAAGAACTGCCCCGCATCCGGGTACACCGTGAAGAAAAAGCCCTGGCCGGCAGTCGCCGGGCTGAACCAGGCGTCGTTGACGCCAGGGTTAATTTCAAAATCGACGGGCGCCGCTGGTGGCGGATCGGTGACTTCGGTGATCTCTGTGAAAACGAAGTTGTCCGCGGTCAAAGGCTGGCCGGTGACCAGATTCCGAAGGGGTGTCTCCGCCAGGCCAGGGATATTGTTGACGTTGCGCGTTGGAAGGTCGTTGATGGCGTCCACGACAGCCATGCCATCACCCAGCACCCGACCGAACACGGTGAACCCCTCCTCGGCCTCATCGAGAAACGTGTTATCGACGACATTGACGAACCACTGGGAGGTGGCACTGTTCGGATCACCGGACCGCTTGGCCATGGCCAGCGTCCCACGCAGGTTCGAGACACCCGGCTCGTTGGGCACGGGCGGGTCCGTCGGGACATTCGCCAGCGTGTCACCGGACAGCGTGAAACCACCGCCCTGGATAACGAAGTTGGAAACGCTCCTGCTCACGAAGGAGTCTTCGTAGTCCCCATCGCGAACATAGTTCAGAAAGTTCTGGACGGTCTGGGGCGCCTCTTCTTCCAACAGCTCGACCTCGAAGTCGCCGAGCGGTGTTGAAAACAGCACGTTGGTCGCCTGGGCACGCTCCACCGCCATGAGGGCGAGAAGGCAACAGGTGAGCTGAGCGAGCGAATTGCGCATGGACTGATCCAGAGAGAAAACCCGAAAGGCCGGGATTCTCGCCGTTTTTGGTCCCGGGCGAAAGGGGCGACGCCCCCGGGGACGCGCCAGGCCGTGCCCAGGCATGGCTTCAACCTCCTGTCGTATAGGTCGAAAACCCTGCCCGGCAAAACTGGGCTAAGCTTTCGCTTTGACTGAGGTGAATGCCATGAAGCGCCCGGAAATCGTCCTGACGGCCAGTTGCACGGACACGGTCGGCGTCGTTGCTGCTGTCGCGGGGTTCCTTGCCGAACGTGGGGCCCTGGTCACGGAGATGTCGCATTTCGTGGACCAGGATGTCCAGAAGTCCTTTCTCCGAACGAGCTTTGAAGACGACAGCGATTCGCAGGAAGCCATCATCGCCCTGCTGGCCGACTTCAAGGAGCAGGTGGCGCGCCGCTTCGGCATGAGCTTTCAGGCCTGGCCCGCCCAGCGGGCCATGCCCACGCTCGTGGCCTGCTCGAAGCAGAGCCACTGTCTGAACGCCCTGCTGCATCGCTGGTCCAGCGGGCATTTACCCATCGATATCCGCGGCGTGGTCTCCAACCACGACGACGCCCGCTCACTGGTCGAGTGGCACGGCCTGCCCTTTCACCATTTGCCCATCGAAGCGGGCAAGAAACCGGAACAGGAAGCACGCATCCTCGACCGGTTCGAAGAGAGCGGCGCGGAACTGCTCGTACTGGCGCGCTACATGCAGATTCTCACGCCCCATGCCTGCGAGGTGCTCGCGGGCCGGGCCATCAACATTCACCACTCCTTCCTGCCCGGGTTCAAGGGCGCCCGCCCCTACCACCAGGCCTTCAAGCGAGGGGTCAAGCTGATCGGTGCGACGGCGCATTTCGTGACCACGGACCTTGATGAAGGGCCCATCATCGAGCAGGACGTCGGCCGCGTGGACCACACCATGCCCGCGACCGAGCTGGAACGGCTGGGTCAGGACATCGAGTGCACGGTGCTGAACCGCGCGGTGCGCTGGCATGCGGAACATCGGGTCTTCCAGAACGGCAACAGGACGGTCGTCCTGAAGCACTGATCAACGGTCTGGCGGCGGCGTGGCCCGTGCGTGCGGCGGCGCCCAGAAGACTTCTTTCTTGACCGTGCAGCGGGCCACCTTGCTGTACTGACGCAGTTCCTTCTCGTAGTCGATCCAGGCCCAGATGTCGCCTTCCAGCGCATCGGCTCGGACCATGGCCAGGGCGATGTTGGCCTTGGCGGCCGGTGACCACATGGCGGAGGTGACATAGCCGATCTGCTTCGTGCAGGTCTTGTTGGCATAGATCCAGGAGGTTTCGGCAGGCTTATTGCCCTCGATGTCCAGCCGCGTGAGCTTGTACTCCGGGCCGCCGCTCTGCTTCTGTTCCCACAGGGCACGCCGCCCATTGAAGTGCGGTTTCTTGAAGTCCACGAGCCAACCCAGGCCCAGCTCGAAGGGCGTCTGATCGTGTTCGAAGTGAATGGTCTTCAGCGCCTCGTTGAACTCCATGGCCGGCATGATGAACCCGGCCTCGAGGCGCGCCATGTTGGTGGCCTCCTCGCCGTAGGGCTGAATCTGATAGATCTCCCCAGCCGCGTACAGCGCGTCCCACATCGCCAGGCCTTTTTCCCGCTCGATCCACAGTTCGTAGCCGAGGTCGCCCGTGAAGCCAGTGCGCGAGACCATGAGTTCGGTGCCCTCGAACTCGTAGCGCCGGATGCCAAAGGGCTTGAGCGTGTCGATGTCATCGAGGCCAAAGCGCTTGAGCACGGCACAGGTGGTCGGGCCCTGGAAAGACAGGGCACAGAGGTCGTCGGAGATGTCCTGCACCTCGACGTCACCAAAGCCGAAACAGCTCTTCCGAATCCACGCCAGGCACGGGCTGCCACAGGTGAGCATGAAGCGCTCTTCGCCGAGGCGAAAGATGGTGCCGTCGTCGACCAGACGCCCCTCGTCGTTGCACCACAGCACATAGCTGACCCGGTCGATGCCCTGCTTGGTGACATCCCGGGTGCACATGCGATCGAGCATAGCGAGCGCATCGGACCCGGTGATCAGGTATTTCTGCATCGGGGTGATGTCGTAGGTCCCGCAGCCGTTGCGGATGCAGAAGTACTCGTACTCGGCGTCGTAGTAGTACTCGGCAAAGCGGTAACCGTTCCAGGAGGACCAGGCCTCGCGCAGGTTCAGGGCCGCCTGGCGTACGTGGAAGGGCGACTCCTTGAGGCGTTCACCGGCGTAGGGATCCGGCGTCAGTGTCGTGACGTTCTCATTCGTCATAGCAATCATCCTCCGGCACCGTGTTCGGGCGCTTGAGGTCCATGAGAATCTCGCGTGCCGCGTTGGCGCCGCAGGTGGCGGAGACGCCGCCGCCGGGGTGCGTGGACGACCCACTCATGTAGAGGTTCTTTACCGGCATCCGGTACTGGCCATAACCAGGAAACGGCCGGTTGAACAGCAGTTGATCAATGGTGAGCTCGCCCTGGAAGATGTTGCCCTCGGTCAGCCCAATCTCATTCTCAATCTCATGCGGCGTCCGGACCTCCATGTGGACGATCAGGTCCTTGAAGCCGGGCGCATGGCGTTCAAGCTTGTCCACGACCGTTTTGCCGAAGGCGTCGCGCTTGTCGGGGGTCCAGGGGCCATCCGCCAGCTTCGGCGGGCAGTACTGGATGAAGTTCGACATCCAGTGGCAGCCGGGCGGCGCCACGGTCGGGTCCCAGGCCGAGGGGATGACCGACTCGATAAAGGGGTCGTCGGACCAGCGCCCGCGCTTCCAGCAATCGTAGGCACGCTCCAGCGTTTCCATGTCGCCAATAAACGCCTGGCCGCCGCGGTTCACGTAGCGGTTATCGGGCACATTGATAAATTTCGGCAGGCCCGACAGGGCGATGTTCACCTTGCCAGAAGAGCCTCGAATCTTGTAGTTCTTGGCCTTCTCGACGATCCCCGGCGGCAGGTCGTTCGGGTCCATGATGTGGGTGAAGGTGCGCCGGGCATCGAGGTTGGACACGACGATATCGGCCTCGAGCTCGTCGCCGTTTTCCAGCACAACGCCGCTCGCCTTGCCGTTCCTGACACGAATCTGCTGAACACCCGCTTCCGTCCGTACCTCGCCGCCAAACGACTGGAAAGCGCTCCCAATGGCGTGGGAAATAGCGCCCATACCACCCCGGGCGAGCCCCCAGGCGCCGATGTTGCCATCCACGTCGCCCATGACATGGTGCAGCAGAATGTAGGCGGAGCCCGGCGACTCGACGCCGAGCGCCGTCCCAATAATGCCCGGCGTCGCCATGGAGGCTTTCACCAGGCTGTTCTCAAAATAGTCGTCGAGGTACTCGGCCGCGCTCATGGTGAAGAAACGGATGTATTCGTAGATCTCCCGCTCGCCAAGGTTCCACATCTGCTTGCCGAGGAAGATCAGCTCCTTGATGTCGCGGATCTTCAGGTTCACCGGGTCCGGCGGCGTGCGCATCAGCGTCTTGCGAATGAACTGGGAATAGCGGCCCATGTCCGCCTCGAAGCGGTGCATGGCGTCCGCATCATGGGGCGAGAAGCGCTTCAGCTCGTTATGGTTGGCGTCTTCATCATGGTAGGAGATGAGCACCTCGCCATTCAGACCGTAGGCGATGGTGCCCAGGTAAGGCACCAGCATCAGGCCATGGCGACTGAGGTCCAGATCCCGGTGGATGGCCTGGCGCATCATGCTGCATACGTAGGAGCAGCTGGAGTACTGCCAACCGTCGACCATCTCACGGGAAACGGCAGCGCCCCCAATGTAGTCGTTCTTCTCCACCACCAGCACGTCCAGGCCGGCTTTCTGCAGATAGGCGGCGTTGGTCAGGCCGTTGTGGCCCGCACCGATCACGATGGCGTCCCAGCGTTTCATGACCCTACTCCGGCTCGGATCGCGTTCATTTGAGGATCTCCCGGGCCGCGTTGTGCCCTGCCGCACCGGTGAGGTCGCCCGCAGGGTGCGTGCCCGCACCGCAGAGCCAGAGTCCATCGATGGGCGTGCGGTACTGCGCCGCCTCGTAGCTAGGCCGCATCATGAGCATCTGATCGAGGGCAAATTCCGTGTGGTGCCAGTGGCCGCCAGTCACCCCGTGGCGCGCCTCGATGTCTGCGGGCGTCAGGAGCTCCTGGGCCACGATCTTCTGGCGCAGACCCGGGGCATTGGACTCCAGGACCGCAAGACTGCGCTCAAGCAGCTCGGCCCGCGCCGCATCGTCCCAGCCGTCCCGGCGCTCGTGGGGCACAAACATGACGTGGGCTGAAAGTACATGACCACCGTCCGGTGCAAGCGATGGGTCGTCAAGACTCGGCACGGTCACTTCCAGCACCGGCGTTTCCGGGCATTCGCCGTACTTGCTGCCGTCAAAGGCAAACTCAATCGAATCCAGGGTGGGCGCCAGAATCATGCGTCCTTCAGGACGCTCCAGGCCAGTGAACGACGGCAGGCCGTCGAGCGCGAGGTGCAGCTTGGCCACCAGACCGTTACAGCGCAGCCGGTTGATGCGGTTGGTGAAGCCAATCTCCAGGTGCCGGGCACCCACGAGGTCGAGGAAGGTCGTTTTTGGGTCTGCGGAGGACACCACCCGATCTGTAGCGATCGCCTCACCGTCCTCCAGCACAACGCCCGCAGCGTGATAGCCATGCTCCGTGGCCTCCAGCTTGAGCTCCGAGACTCGGGTGCCGGTTCGCACCGTTACGCCGGCCGCCTGCGCAGCCCCTTCGAGTGCTGCAATCAGATTGGCCGGGCTCTCCACGCTGCGTCCCGCCATGCGATAGAGCATCATCAGCACCGCATTGTTTGGGGAACGAGGCGCCATGCGCGAGCCAATCAATCCATCCCAGCTGATCAGCGCCTTGAGCACCTCGTCTTCGAAATGCTCATCCACCAGGTCGCGGGTCGGCAGGGCAAACTGGCGCAGAAACTCGCGCAGGTCGGCTTTGCCCATTTTGCGCAGTGACCAACCCATGCGCCCAAAGATCGCCAGCTCCGGCAAAGGGGCCTTCGCGATACGGGGAATGGTTTTTAGCCAGTATGGCTCGAGCGCGCGGGCAAAGGTGTTCAAGCGCGCCCGGAACGCCGGCCACGCCGCGCTGTCGGCTGCCGTTGCCCCTTCCAGCGCGCCATCCCGAATGATGCGAGGTGCGCCGCCGTCGCCCAGTCCGACGAGCGGCGGCGCTGGGCGCCAGCGCAAGCCGTGCTTTTCAAGGTCCAGGGCAGCAGCGACGGGCTGGGCAAAATGATCCACGCTGTGCGCCGTGGGCGCCCGATAGCCCGCATGAAATTCATGGGCGCCGGCCAGGCCACCGACGTGATCATCCGCCTCAAGCAACAGCACGCGCTGGCCGGCTTTTGCCAGCAGGCTGGCGCAGGTCAGGCCGTTGTGGCCAGCACCGATGACCAGGGTGTCGAAGCGCTCCAAGGCGGCGATCCTGTGAGGGGAAGGGGGCGGAGCATAGCGGACCGGTCGTCGAGGCAGCGTCCACGCCTACAGGCAAGGTACGCAGAGTCGGTTAGAATCAAATTCTTGCAGACGGCGAAGGGCGCAGATCCCGGCCGCCCGGAGATGAAGATGAAAGCAGCGGATTTTGTAGCCAGCTACCTGGAAGCCTGGAATCGGGGTGACTCGGAGGCCGTTGGTGAACACCTGTGCAGCGATGGCACCTACCTGGACGTGCCAGAAAACCTGCGACAAAGCCGCGAGGAGCTGATCAGCGACCTCGCCGGTTTCTTCAAGTCACACAATCACCGCTATGAACTCATCGGCGATATTCTTGCCAACGAGAACATGATTGCCTTCCAGTACCGCATGATCCCGGACGGTGATGAGAACGCCCCGGAGATTCGCGGCGCCGAGTTCATCCAACTGCAGGGCGACAGCGCCGTCGCCATCCGCGACTACTACGACGTCTCCGAATTGACCCCGGAGGCCGAAGCGAAACCCGTCCATCAGGACACGGTCTCCGGACAGGCGCGCACGGCCAAGTACGCCAAGTCAGGCCTGGATCAACCCCAGCTCGAGGCTTACAAGGCGCAGCTCGAACGGCTCATGCGGCGCGGCGAGCTGTTTCTCGAGCCAGACCTTACCCTGCCCCGGCTTGCATCGGCCATGGGCTGCACCGTTAATCATCTGTCCCAGGTCATCAATGCCGGTTTTGGCATGAGCTTCTTCGACTGGATCAGCCGCCTGCGCATCGAACGCGCACGCACGCTGCTGGTCGACCCGGCACACCGCGACGTGCCCGTGCTGGACATTGCCTTCGAGGTCGGCTTCAACTCCAACTCCGCGTTCTACTCGGCCTTTCGCAAGTGGGTCGGTAAAACACCCACAGCTTTTCGCAGCGAGCAGGAAGCCGCAGCAGCGAGTGCGGAAAGCGCAGGTCTCGAGGTCAAGGGAGCCGGCGCACCCGAGCCTTAGCTGCCCGAAGCAACGGGAAAGCCGGCGGTTTTTTGCGGGTAGGGCGGGAATACGCTTCACAGGCCAGCGGGTATGCTCGAGCCATGAGCGCTGCGGACGCCGACCATCGCTTCGAACTCAGCCGGGGGCAAAAAGCCTTCAAACTGGGCGTGTACTCGCTGCTTCTCATCAACTTCTGCTTCTACCTTGTCATCGATATCAACAACGCGGCGCACACGCTCAACGCCGACTCCACCCTCCTGAACATCACCAGCGCCTTTGCGACCAGCACCGGGGTGCTCGCCTGGCTGACCCTGATTGGGCTCCTGGAACTGGAGACCTACACGCTGGACGATGATGCCTGGACCGGCCGACTGACCTTAATCGTTCACTCGCTTCGACTGCTGTGTTTCGTCGTGATTGCGCACTTTGTCTTTGCCGTCGTTGATTACGTGATTGACCTGTATCCGGAAACGCGGGCCGAGGGTGTTTTGAGCCTGTGCCAGGTCGCGGACCAGGAACGCTCCTGGACCTACAACCTCGATTACCAGGACATCACCCCCGAGAACTGCGCGGACCTGAGCGCGGAGACCGTGTTCTATGAAATCCCGGAAAGCCCGGTGATCGTCGACGGCACCGGTCTCGCCCTCGAGCGGCAGCTTGCCTGGAGCGGCGTGGTTGAGATCGTCTCCTGGATCGTCATTATCCTGGCCACGGAAGTCATGGTGCGCCTGCAGGAACGGAAAGTCGTCAGCGGGCGCGTCATGAGCACCCTGCGAAGCACCAAGAACATTCTTTACGGAGTGCTGATTGCCACAGCGCTATGGTGGCTGTGGCTGGGCCACGTGCTGTTCACCTGGGACACGATGCTCTGGGTGCTGGGCTTCGCTGTCATCGAGATGAACATGCGCACCTGGCGCGACGAAATCGCTCATCAACAACAACAAACCGCGGCGCCCAGGGCGAACGCGGCCCAGGAAACGGGCCTGAACGAGACATGAAAACGGAAAACCAGCAGCAGGAGCACACCGGCTCCTACTACGCGGCGTCGGTTAATGAGGCGACGGACTATCCGGAACTCACGGGCACGGTCGAAACGGACGTTTGCATCGTCGGTGCGGGCTTTACCGGTGTCGCCACGGCCCTCACGCTGGCGGAACGCGGCTATCGCGTTGTCCTCGTTGAGGCCAACCGGATCGGCTGGGGCGCTTCTGGCCGCAATGGCGGGCAGCTCATCAACGGCATCAGTGGCCTTGGCAAGGTGGCCAAGCAGCAGGGCAATGGCGCCGAGGATATGCTCTGGGACCTGGGATGGCGCGGTAATGCCATCATCCGCGAGCGCGTGGAAAACTACGGCATCGAATGCGACCTGAAAGACGGTTTCGTCGAGACGGCACTGAAGCCTCGGCAGGTGGAAGACCTCGAGTGGTATGCCGAAGAACGGGAAAAGCGCAACTGGCCCCACCGCTATGAGCTCTGGTCGAAGGAAGAAACCCAGGAGAAGCTCGGAACGGAGGCCTATATCGGTGGCTTCGCTTGCTACCGCGACGGGCACCTGCATCCCCTGAATCTGTGCATCGGCGAGGCGAAGGCGGCGGCCGGACTCGGTGCACAGATTTTCGAACAGTCACCGGTTACCGACATCGTCCACGGGGACAAGCCCGTGGTACGCACGGTAAAAGGCGAGGTGAAAGCCAACGCGGTGGTCATTGCTGGCAACGCCTACAGCCGACTCGAACCGAAGCACCTCTCCAACCTGGTGTTTCCCGCCGGCAGCTACATCATTGCCACCGAGCCCCTGGATGAAGCAACCGCCGAACGCATCAACCCCCTCGATGTGGCCGTGTGCGACGTCAACAACGTGGTTGACTACTACCGCCTGTCCGCCGACAAGCGGCTCCTCTATGGCGGCGCCTGCAACTACTCCGGCCGGGAGCCGAAGAACATCGAAAGCTACATCCGACCCCGCATGGAGAAGGTTTATCCGGAGCTGGCCGGCAAGCGCATCGACTACCAGTGGGGCGGCATGATCGGCATCGTCCTCAACCGCGTGCCCGCCGTCGGTCGCATCGAGGGCAACGTCTACTACAGCCAGGGCTACTCCGGCCACGGCGTTAACGCTACCCACATCATGGGCGAGGTCATGGCCGACGCCATCGGTGGCACGCTGGAAACCTTCGACATGTTTGCGGACGTGAAGCACTTCCGCATCCCGGGCAGCCAGTGGCTGGGCAACCAGATCATTGCCCTCGGCATGCTGTACTACAAGATGAAGGACCGGCTTTAAGGGTCCAGCAGCGCCTTCGCACCGGGCAACAGGCGATGCTCGAAATCGAGCAGCGTGGCGTTCTCCCAGTGTGAACCCTTGCCCCAGCGCGTTTCGCAGGACGAACTCACCCAGGCAGGCTCCCAGTAGATCACGCCTTCGCCGCCCGCTCGGGCTACGGACAAACGGAGCGCCGCCAGGAACGCCGCCTGCCCGTCCGGCGTGGCGGGATAGCCGTCCACCAGGCTATCGGCACCGAGGATGTTGTTGGCCTCATCCACACCTTCCAGGGTCCAGGGGTAGGCCGTTTCGACGATGGCGAAGCGTCGGTCATAGCGCTTCCCTAAGCCCCCGAGTACCGACCGCAGTTCGCTCAGTGGTAACTGCGACCACTTCGGGTAGTAGCTGATGCCGATCACGTCGAAATCCGTAACCCCGTAGGCCAGCGCATCGTCGAACCAGGGCTGAACATTTTCCGGCTGCGCGATGTGCAGCATCACGTCCATCGGTTGGCCAGACGCCTCGGCGGCCTCACGCACGGCCCGGATCCCGGCGTTCAGCAGCCGGGCATTTCTTGGCCAGTCGATCTCGGCAGCTTCAGCTTCCTCCTCATCGACCAGGAGGTTTGTATTAATCTCGTTACCCACCGAAACGATGTCCGGCAGGCCCACGCTTTGCTCGAGCGTCTGCAGCGTTTCGCGCGCATAGGCTGCCAGTTGTCTGGCCAGCGCATCCACGTCGTCTGCCGGCGGCCACGCAGTTGGCCTCAGCTGCTTGCCGGGATGGGCCCAGTCGTTCGAGTAATGGAAGTCGAGCAGCACCTGCATGCCGGCGTCCCGGGCACGCTTCATGCTGCGGCGCACGTCTTCCAGGTTTGAGTAGTCGGTCCACTCAGGCGCTACCCATAACCGCAGGCGAACCAGGTTGGCACCGGCACGGGCGAATAGGAAATACGGATCAACCGGACCATCTGAATCTCGATAAACGGCGCCGCAGTCCTCCAGTTCATTGACATAGGAGAGGTCGACGCCACGCCATTCGGCTGTGGCCGGTGCGCTGGTGAGCATGAACAGGGCCAGCAGGAGATTGCGTCGAGTCTGTGCCATTCCTTGCCTCATTGATCGGATTCGGAGGGCGAGCTGATTCGCGAAAAGCCATCGGACGGTTCGCAAACCATGAGCTTAGCCTGCCGTCCGGTCCGCTCTGTGTACGCGGCAGGCAAGGCCAGCTCGACCTCCGCCAGGCGATCGGCGCGTACAAGTGCGACCACGGCGCCACCAAACCCTGCACCGGTCATCTTTGCCCCGGCGACGCCCTCCATGGCCTGCAAGATGGCAGCCATGTGATCCAGCTCCGGGCAGGAAACCTCATAGTCGTCGCGTAGGGAACGGTGCGATTCGTTCATCAACGAACCAACGCGCCGAACATCGCCGGCATGAAGCGCGTCAACAGCCTCACGAACTCTTGCGTGCTCACTGCTGACATGGCGGGCGCGTCGCAGGGCCACGGAATCGCTCGCCAGGGGCGAACCGTCGGCCAGGTCTTCCGGCGGCAGCGCCACCAGCGCCCGACCAGCGAGCGCCGCGGCACGCTCACATTCCGCGCGCCGCTCGTTGTAGCGGGAGCTCGCCAGCGAGCGTTCGACCCCTGTGTCCGCCAGCAATATGCGCCATTCATCGGCCGGGAACGGAATCTGAGACCATTCAAGACTTCCGCAATCCAGCGTAAGCACCCTGCCCATCTGCCCCATGGCCACGGTGAAGGGGTCCAGCAGGCCACAGGCCAGGCCGATGAAGTCATTTTCAGCCGCCTGCGCAAGCTGCGCGAGGCGCAACGATTCGAGGCCCGCGCTCCCTAGGGCATTGAGCACGCCCGCAAAACCCAGCGTGAGGGATGCGGAAGAAGACAGACCCCGACCCGCTGGCAGGCTCGAGTTCAGGAGTAGGTCCAGACCGCGCTCCGGCCAACCGCTGGGAAAGGCGGCAAGCACGCCGAGGAGGTAGTCGCTCCAGTGGCCGCGCGCCCCGGCCCCAAGCTGGGATTCGGTCAGTTCGACCGTCTCATCGAAAGCCTCTGAATGGACTCGAAACCGCCGGTCGTCGCGCCGTGCCACGACAAAGCGGGTGCCGAGACCGATGGCCATGGGCATAACGAGGCCGCCATTGTAGTCCGTGTGCTCGCCGAGCAGATTTACCCGTCCAGGAGAAAAGAACACGGCATCGGGTTCGCGCTGGAAGCGCTCAAGAAAGCGCGATTGAACGCTTTGCTGCCTGGGTTGCAGCTCATGGAGCTGACCTGCTGGTTGCCCAGCCAGCGGATCAGCTGGACCGTCGGGGTTCCTTGGGTCTCGCGGTTCAGTCAAGACAAACCCGCAGACGCTCTGCTGCGGTCTCCGGCGTCAGGTCTCGCTGTGCTTCAGCGAACATCTCGTAGCCGACCATAAACTTGCGCACCGAGGCCGACCTCAGAAGCGGCGGACAAAACTGCATGTGGAACGTGCAGTAGGGATGGGCCCGCCCGTCGGTGGGTGCCTGATGCAGGCCCGAGGAGTAAGGAAAGGCAACCTCAAACAAGCGGTCATAGGCGCGGGTCAGCCGTCCCATGGCATCAGCGAAGCCTCGAAGCTGGGCCGCCGAGAAGCCCGCCAGGCTTTCAACCTGCCTGGTCGGCACGATGAGCGTTTCAAAGGGCCAGCTGGCCCAGAACGGGACCACGACCAGAAACTCATCGTTGACAGCGACCACCCGTTCTCCCTGCGCCAACTCGACTTTGCCATAGTCGATCAGCATCGGAGACCCCTTTGCTTCGAACCAGGCGGCCTGGTTTCGAAGTACCCGGGCCGGCTGAGCCGGGATGGACGCCTGGGCCCAGATCTGCCCGTGCGGATGGGGATTGCTGCAACCCATGAGCTCGCCCTTGTTCTCGAAAATCTGCACGTGGGCGATGGCCTCGTCCGCGCCGAGTTCCTCGTACTCCCGGCGCCAGGTACCGACGACGGCCTCAAGCGCCGCATGATCGAGGTCCGCCAGGGTCTGGTCGTGACGCGGGGAATAACAGACGACGCGACAGCGCCCCTGTTCCGGCCTCGCGACAAGCAAACCATGCTCGTTCTGTCCTTCAGCATTGCTTGCCGGTTCGCCAACCGAAACGCTCCCCGGCGCCAGCGCAGCAAAATCATTGTCGAAGACGTAGGGGCCGGTGTAGTCGGGATTGCGCGCGCCGTTGGCGCGGCGATTGCCGGGGCAGAGATAACACTCAGGATCATGGCGGAGCGCTGTCGCTACCGGTGGGCGTGCTTCCTGGCCCTGCCAGGGACGCTGCAGCCGCTGGGCGGAAACGAGCACGTAGTCGCCGGTCAGCGGGTTGAAGCGCCGATGCGCACCGTCGAGCAGGCCTGTCATGAGCTGCACTATGGCGCAGGCCGGTCGATCAGGTCAAAAGCCGTCGAGGGCCGGGAGCAGCTGATCCAGTGCCGGGCCCAGCGACGGATCGGGCGCTTCCGGCAGGGTGGTCAAGCCGATGAGATCGTCCAGGGTGAGGTAGTCCGGATGATAGACCTCGAGAATCGTTGCATAGGGCTTCGGCCCCTCCCCTTTGGCCAGGGAAAGGCGAT
>JBCDHO010000019.1:0-15782 GCA_038749855.1 Pseudomonadota bacterium | reverse complement strand
CCGGAACCGACAAGGAACAGCCCATCGCCTTTCCCGAAGAACGGGCCGAACTGCTGTTGCCCGGTCCTGCCGGGCAGCTCGAGTGCATTGTCGATGTTCCGGAGCCGGCCGACGCGCGTCCGGCGGTTTTTGTCATCTGTCATCCTCACCCCCTGCATGGTGGCACCATGCACAACAAGGTCGTCACCATCATGGAACGCTCCATGCGGGAACTTGGCCTGACGACCGTGCGCTTTAACTTTCGCGGCGTTGGGGAAAGCGAGGGCCAGTACGACGATGGCTACGGCGAGACCGACGACCTGTTCGCGGTCACCGAGTGGATTCGACGCACGCGACCGGGCCATGCCCTGTGGCTGGGAGGCTTTTCCTTCGGCTCCTACATCACGCTACGCGCGGCTCAGAACCTGAAGCTCGGTCAGCTCGTTTCCATTGCACCCGCGGTTTCCCGCTTCAGCTTTGCCGACCTGCACCACCCCGGCTGCCCGTGGCTGGTTATCCAGGGTGATGAAGACGAGGTGGTCCCGATAGACGAGGTGCGCGACTGGGTGGAAACCGTGGAGCCCCCGCCGGAGTTCGTGGTCATGGAGCACGCCGGACACTTCTTCCACCGCCGACTCATGGACCTTCGCGGTCTCCTGAAGAACGGCGTTTCGGAGCAACTTCCCGACAAAGTCACCGCAGGCGCCTGATCGCCCGGCACGTTTCCAGGGTCTGATTTCGTCTTGAGCACCCCTCTTGAGCGCTACCAATCACTGCTGGACAGCGGCGAGTATCGCCAGGACAGCGAGCAGTTCAAGGTCGTTGAGGCCCTCGACGACCTTTACCACCGGCTGCTGGACCAGCCTCGCCAGCGCTGGTGGCGTCGCGGCCCGTCCGCGCCGGTCGAGGGACTTTATCTCTGGGGTGGCGTCGGTCGAGGCAAGACCTGGCTCATGGACCTGTTCTACGGCTCCTTGCCCTTCGACCAGAAGCTGCGGGTTCATTTTCATCGCTTCATGGCCCGAATCCACGCTGAGCTGCGCCAACGCAGCCAGGAAGCCGACCCGATCCCCGACATCGCCCGCGGCTGGGCCAATCAGTTCCGGGTGCTGTGCTTCGACGAGTTCTACGTATCCGACATCGCCGATGCGATGCTGCTGGCCGGCATCCTGGAAGCGCTGTTCGAGCGCGGCATTACGCTGGTCGCAACCTCCAACATTCCCCCGCAGGACCTCTATAAGGGCGGGCTGCAGCGCGCGCGCTTTCTTCCGGCCATCGACCTGATCGAACGTCACACGAAGGTTTTGCCGGTCGGCGGTGATACGGACTTTCGCTTACGTCTTCTGCAACGCTCCGAACTCTATGCCTTTCCGAATGACGAGACTGCCGAGCAACTGCTCACCGATTGCTTCGAACGAATCTCCGCCGACTGCGACCTGTCTCGGGTGCTGCGCGTGAACGAGCGCGACCTGCTCGCACGGCGGCGGGGCGACAGCGTCGTCTGGTTTGAGTTCAGTGAGCTGTGTGAGCGCCCGCGCAGCACGCTGGACTACATTGAGATCGCAAAGGCGTTTAACACGGTGCTGCTCTCCAACGTATCCGTGCTGACGGAAGATACATCGGATGCTGCCCGCCGGTTCATCAACCTCGTCGATGAGTTTTACGACCGAAACGTCAAGCTGATCATCAGCGCGGAAGCACCCATCGACGGCTTGTACCGCGGGAACCGCCTGGCCTTCGAGTTCGACCGTACGCGCAGCCGGCTCACGGAAATGCAGAGTGTCGACTACCTGGCCAGGCCCCATTTGCCCTGAAACAGCCTCGTTGCTAACGATGCAGGGCGGGGACCACGCTCGCCTGCGGGGCACAGGCCGATGGAAAAGCAGCACGGCACGGTCTACCGGGACCGGGCTCCGGACAAAAGAAAGGACCGGTAAGGGGTCAACCGGTCCTTTCAGTGAGATCCGGTGCAAGGGGAACACCGGCCTCGTGTCGTCTGCAATGCAAGGGGGGCACTGCTGACGAACCCTCGCTGATTGGTTTTGTTCTAACTCTCGCTTATGACCTGAGCATAAACCAAAAACAGCGGTTTTTCCGGGGCGACGCTCAGGGCAAAGTCCATTCAGCCTGGATAGCCGGCGTTCCCGCCGGTTGAAACGGCAGGCGTCCAAGACGCGGTGCAGGCATGAGTTCATCCAGCGTGGCCAGGTTACCCGCCTGCTCAAGCATGTGCGGGTCGACATGGTTCGCGACCCAACCGACCAGCCTGAACCCTTCCCGCTCTATCTGTGCGGCGCTCAGCAAGGCGTGGTTGATGCAGCCCAAACGCATGCCGACCACCAGCACCACCTCGCGGGTAAACGCGCCCGCGAGATCGCGCAGGAAACGACCGTCACCAATCGGTATGTTCCATCCTCCAGCGCCCTCAACGATTACCCAGTCCGCCGTAAGTCCTCTGAGCACGGACGCTGCTTGCGTCGGGTCGATGGTGACATCCACCTGCTCTGCCGCCAGGTGTGGCGCAATCGGGGGTTCAAAGGCAAAGGGGTTGACTGCTTCATAGGCCAGGGGCACGTTGCCTGCCGCCATCAGCGCCAGTGCGTCCTCGTTACGCAGACCATTGGGCGTGCGTTCACAACCGGAGGCAATGGGTTTCAGGCCGACGGCCCGCTGGTGCCGGGCGACAAGGTGCCGAAGCAATGCACAGGCGCTGAAGGTCTTGCCGATTTCCGTATCCGTTCCCGTGATAAACCAGGTCTTCATCCGCTCATCGCCCGCGCTGGGCACGCAGCGCGTCCAGGGAAAAGGTGGCGATCTCGCCTTCGGGCGAGCGCACTGGGCGTCCCTCAGGGGCGCCATAGGCCGCACCGTAGACCACCTCATAGGTGGCGGGATAGCGATCGTCGCGCCGGAACCGCTCGTAGGCTTCGACCACGCGCGCCATGCGACGACGCGTGGTCAGGCCAGCGGCCCGCTGGGCGGCGGCGTTGGTCGCACCAATACCCTTCAGGTCGCGCATAAGGTCCATGACGGCGCGGTATTCGAGCACGAGCGTATCGACGTCCATCACCGGATCCTGGAAGCCGGCTTTGACCAGCGCATCGCCGATATCGTGCATGTCGAAAAACACGTTGACCCGAGGACGCGGATCGACGTCGGCCCAGGCGGCGCGCAGCTCCTGCAGCGTATCGGGCCCGAAACTGCTGAACAGGAACAAGCCACCGGGCGCCAGGACGCGCAAAACCTCGGCGAACAGCTGTGGCTCCCGGTCGCTCCACTGGATCGCAAGGCTTGAGAACACGAGATCAAAGCGTCGCGGGGGAAAGGGCAGCGCATGCATGTCCGCACGCACCAGGGCGCCCCTGGTCTCTGCATCATCCAGGCGCTCACGGGCGCGCCTCAACATGCCCGTGGACGCGTCAAGCAGAACAACTTCAGCATCGGGAAAACGCTCGGCAAGCGCACAGCTGGCCCGTCCCGTACCGGCGCCCAGGTCGAGAATCCGTTGGGGCTCCATGGGAAAATCTTCGATGCGCTCAAGCAAACGGTCCTCGACCTCGCGCTGCAGCACCGCGTGTTCATCATAGCTCCGGGCAGCGCGATCAAAGGCGCGCGCGACGGTCGCGTGGTCGAGTTCAGTCAGCGTCATGAAAAATGATCCTGGTACCACTGCCGAAGCAGCGTAGTGACGGTTCGGGGTTGGGTCAGATAGGCCGCATGGCCAGCACCGGGCACGGAGCATACCCGGGCGGAGCGCTGCCGGAGCGCTGCTGCTTCAGCGGACGCCGGAGGCGTTATCGCATCGCCCGCGCCCGTCAGCCACAGCGTCGGACACTGTACGGTCTCCAGCCGTGAACGCAGGTCGGTCTCGGCCAGCACCTGCAGCCCGGCTTCGAGGCCCTCCCGGGTCGGCCCAGGCGCCCCGGCGCGCATCGCGCGCAGGGCCTGGCGACCGGTTGAAGCGGCCTGGTCACCGTGCAGCTGCAGCGCGTCAAAGCGCGCCAGCGTCCGGGCCGGCGCTTGATGACAGCCTAATCTGAATGCTTCGAACTGCTGCTGCGGCATCCCCTGCGGCCAATCATCACGGGCCACGAAGCACGGGGTGGCGCCAAGCAACACCAGGCCACGTACGCGCTCTGGCGCCAGCATGGCCGCCGCCAGGGCCACCTGGGCCCCCAGGGAAGCACCAATCCAGATGGCGGGTGCCGGCGTGCCTGCGGCTTTTGACTCGCTGACCACCATCTTCAACCAGCGCCTTGCCAGCGCGTCGACGTCCCATCCCTGCCAGTCCGCTGCTCCGGCATGACCCGGAAGCGCGGGTGCCCGCGACAGCCCTGAGCGCAGCGGCGCCAAGGCTTCGGGGGCCAGGCTCCAGCCATGGACGAGCACGACGGGCACAGGCATGCGCCACGGTTTGTCGTGTGCCGCCCGCGCTTTCCCGTTCGGTTGCTCACGCGTAAGGACCGCCATTTACGCCTGCCCCGGTTCGGAGGCCACAGGCGCAGGCGTCTCGGTGAGGACACCGCTCGCGGCCGCCAGGGAACGCTCTAGCGCCTCGAGTAGCCCATGCACCTGGGCCGGCTCGTGCCCGGCGGAGAGCGTCATTCTCAGGCGGCTGGTGCCCGCGGGCACCGTCGGGGGGCGAATCGCGGTCACCAGGTAGCCTTGTGTTTCGAGCGCTGCCGAGACCGCGAGCGCATCACGTTCGTCCCCGATCAGCAGCGGCTGAATGGGGGTTGCCGAGGGCAACAGGGGAATGCCCCGCTGCGCGGCGCCCGAGCGAAAGGTCTGGATGTGCTCCTGCAGCCGATCGCGCAAAGCGGCCTCGGTGCGGATCCGATGCAAGGCCCGGTGCGCCGCCCGCGCAGTCGCCGGCGGAAGGGAAGTGCTGTAGATCAGGGAGCGGGCGTGGTTCTCCAGGTGCTCAGTCAGGGCATGCGTGCCGGCGATGAAGGCGCCGGCACAGCCGAATGCCTTGCCCAGAGTACCGATCAGTATGGGCACATCGTCGGGCCCGAGACCCGCCGACCCGCACACACCGCGCCCCTCGGGACCCAGCACGCCAATGCCGTGGGCATCGTCGACCAGGAGTGTCGCAGCGGTCTCACGGGCCACGCTGGCCAGGGCCGCGAGCGGGGCCGCATCGCCGTCCATGGAAAACACCCCATCGGTCACCAGCAGCCGGTGGCCATCGGCGCCCTCGAGCTGCGCGAGTGCTGCCTCCGCGCTGCCGTGCCGGTAGCGCTTGAGGCGAGCGCCACTCAGCCGCGCCGCGTCGATCAGCGAAGCGTGACACAGCCGGTCCTGGACCACCGTGTCGCCACGCTGCGCCAGGGCCGTGATGGCCGCCTGGTTGGCCAGGAAACCCGAGGACGCCAGCACCACCGCCTCGCGGCCCAGCCAGTCGGCGAGGGCCTGCTCAAGGTCCTTATGGGCCTGGTGATAACCCGTGACCAGGGCGGAAGCACCGCTTCCTGTATGGCCATCCGGCGCTGCCGTCGTGACGGCGAGCCCCAGATAATCGTTGCTGCTGAAATTGTGCAGGATGCGGTCGCCAACCCGCGCGCGAAGGCCCGGGAGCAATTCGAGCGGGCGACGCCGACGCTCCCGCCCCTGCTGACGACGACCGGCGCGGGCCCGCTCCAGGCGCTCGGCGAGGGTCTCAGTGGGGCGCGCCACGCTTCGCGTCTGCGGCTTCGTTGACGCGCGCTGCTGAGTCCGCCCGCTCAGCCCCAGCGTGCTCGAGGTCGAGCGGGGTCCGGGCTTCATTGGGCGCGGGGCGGAGCCCGAGCCGCTTGAGCAGGGCGCGATCCCTGATCGCCTCCGGGTTGTCCGTGGTCAACAGGCGATCGCCATAGAAGATCGAGTTGGCGCCGGCGAGAAAGCACAGGGCCTGGGTCTCGTTGCTCATGGACGTGCGCCCCGCGGACAGCCGCACCACGGAGGCGGGCATCATGATCCGGGCCACGGCGATGGTGCGGACGAATTCGAAGGCGTCGATGTCATCGACCTCCGCAAGCGGCGTCCCGGCAACGCGAACCAGGTGATTGATCGGCACCGACTGGGGATGCGTTGGCAGGTTGGCCAGCTCGACAAGGAGACCAGCCCGGTCCTCACGGCGCTCGCCCATGCCGACAATGCCACCGCAGCACACCTTCATGCCCGCCTGCCTCACATGCTCGAGCGTCTCGAGCCGGTCCTCATAGCTGCGGGTGGTAATGACCTCCCGGTAGTACTCCGGCGAGGAATCCAGGTTGTGGTTGTAGTAGTCCAGGCCCGCGTCCCGGAGCCGCTCGGCCTGCTCCGCGCTCAGCATGCCCAGGGTCAGGCAAGTTTCCATGCCCTCGTCCCGCACGGCGTGGACCAGCTCAATGACCCGGTCGAGGTCCCGGTCCTTCGGCCGACGCCAGGCGGCGCCCATGCAGAAGCGGGTGGCGCCGCCTTCGCGGGCAGCGCGGGCTGCCGTACGCACGGTTTCCACGTCAAGTAGCGCCTCGCGCTCGAGCCCCGTGTCATAGCGCACGCTCTGGGGGCAGTACTTGCAGTCTTCCGGGCAAGCGCCGGTCTTAATGCTCAGCAATGTGCTGACCTGAACCTCGTTGGGCGGAAAATTGGCCCGGTGGGCGGTTTGCGCACGGAACAACAGGTCATTAAAGGGCAGTTCAAAGAGCCGTTGGACTTCATCACGGGTCCAGTCATGCCGGATGTTATTGGTGTCGTAGGTCATGAATACTGCCTCGATGGACCGCAAAGGGAATCGGCGAGGAGTATCGGAAGCAGCCCTAGGTCTGTCAACCGGAAAAAGCTCAGCAGGTTTACGGACCCGTCTCCGGCACGGCGTGACGGCCTTGCTGGATGCCCTGCTGCCCGGCCAGTGCCTGCTCTGTGACGCGGCAAGCGGTGGTGCGGCCGTGTGTCCCGCATGCCTGCGTGGCCTGCCACCTGTGGTGCCCGCATGCCCGACCTGTGCCCTGCCCCGGGGCGACGGCGTCATTCCCTGTGGCGCCTGCCAGGCGCAACCGCCCCCCTGGGAGGCCGCGGTGGCGCCTTTGCGCTACGAGTTTCCCGTCGACCGCCTGATCCATCGCTTCAAATATCGGGGCGATCTGCCTGCCGGCGCCGCGCTGGCCGACGCCATGGCCCTGGGACCTTGGCCCAGCGGCGCGCCACCCGAAATCGCTGCCACGCAGTCGGGACGTGGCGTTAACCGGGCACCGTGGCTGGTCCCCGTGCCGCTCCATGCGCTGCGCGAGGCCTGGCGCGGGTACAACCAGGCGGCAGAACTTGCCCGTGCCCTGGCCATGCGCAGCGGCTGGCCCCTGGTTCCAGGCCTTCGACGGATCCGCGCCACGCGACCGCAGACCGGTCTCGATGCAAGGGCGCGCGCCGGCAACGTAGCGGGCGCCTTTCGCTGGGTCGGTCCAGCGCTCGAAGATCAGACCGTCGTTCTCGTGGATGATGTGTTCACCACGGGCGCAACCGCCCTGGCCTGCGCGGAGGTATTAAAGGAGGCCACCGGTCTCCGGCTGTGGACAGCAGCGCGAGCCCTTCCACCGGGTCATCAGAATTAACGACTCAGTCGGCCAGCAGGGCCCAACGCTCGTGGTCGCGCCAGCGACCGTTGATGCGCAGAAAGCGGGGCGAATAGCCCTCACACTCGAACCCGAGACTTTCTACCAGGCGAATCGAATTTTCGTTGCCGGGCTGAATGTTGGCTTCGAGCCGATGCAGGCCAAGGTCCTGAAAGGCATGGTGAATCACCAGCTTGAGCCCCGCCTTCATATAGCCTTTGCCGTTCGTACCCTGAACCGCGTAGTAGCTCAGGTAGGCGCTACAGAGCGCCTCGAAAACGATGATGTTGAGGTTGGCGATACCGCACAGGGCGCCATCGCTGGTTCGCCGAATCAGGAACCCGGCTTCATTGTCCCGCTCAATCCGGGACAGGTAGCGCTGCCAGGCAGGCAGGTCGCAGGGTGCGACGACCCAGGGATGATGAAGGGCACGGCTCTCGCGCAGCGCGGCCGTCACCTCGGCGGCATCGGCGCGGGACGGATCCTGAAGCACCACCTCCGGCGCGCCCGGCGCCGGCCTTGAAAGCAGAGCGTTCATGGCATGACCGGGCCCCGGGCCAGCAGCGTTTGCCCAAGGATGCCCAGGAACAGGGCGAACCCGACCCAGTTGTTGTTCAGAAACGCCCGGAAACACGCCTGTCGCTCCCGGCCGCGTGCCAGCCACTGTTGATGCGCGAACAGGCAAGCCACCGCCGCAACAGCCACAAACCAGGGCCAGTGCCAGCTCTGCTGCCACCCCAGGGCCAGGCAAAGCCCAATCATGAGCAGCTGCAGGGCACCGATGATCGCAAGGTCAAAGCGACCAAAAAGAATGGCCGTTGAACGAACCCCGATCGCCACATCATCCTCTCGATCAACCATGGCGTAAAACGTGTCATAAATGACCGCGTAGAGAATATTAATGACCAGCAACGCCCAGGCCACCGGGGGCACGGTGCCGGTTTCCGCGGCGAAGGCCATGGGGATGCTCCAGCCGAAGGCAACGCCCAGCACCACCTGGGGCAGGTCCACAAAGCGCTTGAAGAAGGGGTAGCTAATGGCCAGCAGCACCCCGACAAAGGACAGCTTGATCGTCAGCGCGTTGGTCATGAGCACCAGGGCGAACGCCAGCGCAAGCAGCACGCCCAGCAGCATACGAGCGTCCTTTGGTGTGAGCGCGCCGGAAGCCAGTGGTCGCAAGCGAGTACGCTCGACGTGCGGGTCGAAATCGCGGTCGGCGAGATCATTCACAACGCAGCCCGCCGCCCGCATGACCACCACGCCCGCCATGAAAATCAGCAGGTTGTGCACGCTTGGCACGCCACCTGCAGCCAGCCAGAGTGCCCACAGCGTGGGCCACAGCAGCAACAGAATGCCAATCGGTCGGTCAAAGCGCATGAGTTTCCAGTACGCATCGAAACGGCCGTGGCGAAGGGCGGGTCCGAGATCACTCATCCGCACAGTTTAGCGCCTGGGCCCTAAGGCCGCGTCAGGCGACGCCGTCGCGACAAGCCGCTGGCCGGGGTCGCAGTACAATGCGCGGCTTTGCAGGATCGCGCTCTACCACGGCTGCGCGGACACGAACCGGAATAGCGGACCTCATGGAATTGATCGATATCGGTGCAAACCTGACTCACGAGTCTTTCGATAAGGACCGGGACGCGGTCATCGAACGCGCCCAGGCAGCGGGCGTCAGCCAGCTGGTCGTTACGGGAGCGAGCTTCGACGGGAGCGCCAGTGCCCAGGCGCTGGCCCGGGAACGCCCGACTGAGCTATTCGCTACGGCGGGTGTTCACCCGCACCACGCGGCGCACTGGGATGCACAGGGGGAATCGCTGATCCGCGAACTGCTGAGGAAACCGGAGGTCGTCGCCTTCGGTGAAACCGGACTCGACTATTTCCGCGATTTCTCGCCGCGCAAGGCGCAGCACCGGGCCTTTGAGGCTCAGCTGCAGCTGGGCGTCGACAGCGGCCTACCCGGCTTCCTGCACCTCCGGGACGCCCACGAGGATTTCCACGCCATGCTGCGGGAGCGCCGTGACGCCCTTTCCGACGTCGTGGTCCACTGCTTCACCGGCAGCCAAAAGGAGCTGCATGCCTACCTGGACCTCGATTGCCACATTGGCATCACGGGCTGGATTTGCGATGAGCGGCGGGGCACGCACATGAAGGACTATCTCGCTGACATCCCGGACGAACGGCTGATGATCGAGACCGATGCGCCCTACCTGAAGCCCCGCAACCTGAGGCCGCGGGTGAAGTCACACCGCAACGAACCACGCTTTCTGCCCTGGATACTCGGCACCCTTGCGGCGGTCCGCGGCGCGCATCCGGCGGACCTTGCCCGCATCACGACCGCCAATGCGCGGCGCTTCTTTCGACTGCCCGCGCCGCAAGGCGAGGCCGACTGAACGCCGCAACCCTGCGATTTCGTTCCCTGAGCGATGCTCGCTTGCTGGAGCGATGAGCCGGTTTGCCCCTTGCGGCCAGCCTCAGGCTGCTTCCGCCTGGTCGTCTACCCAGCGATTGACCTCGTCGCGCAGAATGTCCAGGGGCACGGAACCCAGGCTCAGGATGAAGTCGTGGAAACCACGCAGGTCAAAGTCCTCGCCCAGGCGAGCCTCGGCCGCGCGGCGCAACTCCCAGATCGTGTACTCGCCGATCTTGTAGCTCAGGGCCTGGGCTGGCCAGCTGATGTAGCGGTCGATCTCCGTGGTCACTTCATGCAGTGACAGCGCCGTGTTGGAAGCGAGGTAATCCAGCGCCTGCTCACGGCTCCAGCCGAGGGCGTGCACACCCGTATCGATCACGAGCCGGCAGGCACGCCACATTTCGTAGGTGAGGCGGCCGAAATCCTCGTAGGGCGTCTCGTAGATGTCCATCTCCACGCCCAGCTTCTCCGCATAGAGTGCCCACCCCTCGCCGTAGGCCGAGATGTAGTCGTTGCGACGGAACGGCGGCTGGGCCGCCTGTTCGAGCACCAGAGCGGCCTGGAGATGGTGGCCCGGCGCACCTTCGTGAAGGGTGAGTGCCGGCAGCGTGTAGAGGGTCCGGCTCTCGAGCTGGTAGGTGTTGACCCAGTAATAGCCGCCCCGATGCGCTTCTGAACCCGCGCCCGCATAGCGCCCGGCCGTGAAAAAGGGTGCAATCTCGGTGGGTACCGGCGCCACGCCGTAGGGCTGCCGGGGCAGGTGACTGAAGAAGGCGGGAAGTCGACCATCAACTTTCTTGGCGTAATACGACGCCAGGGCCAGCAGCTCTTTGGGCGTTTTCGCGTAGAACTGCTCATCGGTCCGCAGAAACGTCAGGAACTCCGCGAAGGTGCCGTCGAACTCCACCTCGTTGATGATCGCCTCCATCTCGGCGCGAATGCGCGCGACCTCGGACAGGCCGAGCTCGTGGATTTCCTGCGGCGTCATGTCCAGCGTGACGTAGCGCTGAATCTGCGCCCGGTAAAAGCGCTCGCCACCCGGGAGTTCGGTCGCACCCAGGCTCTCGCGCGCTCCGGGAATGTACTCCTCCTGGAAAAACGTCAGCAGCTTCTCGTAGGCAGGAATGATGCCCTCGCCGATCACGCCCCGCGCCCGCTCGTCGATGGACGCGCGCTCCCCGTCGCTCATGAACTCGGGTAAGGACTTAAAGGGCTGATAGAACGGGCTGTCCTCGACGTTTTCGACAATCTGCGCACGAATCGAACCGTCGCGCCCGTCCATGATGATGCGCGGTTGCGTCATGCCGAGCGCCAGGCCGGTCCGCATATTGGCAATGTGCTCATCCATCACGAAGGGCAGCTCGCTGAGGCGGGCGAGGTAGGCGTCAACGTGGGCCTTGCTGGTAAAGTTTCCACCGTCGGCCATGCGGGCCCAGCCCGCCCAGAAGGACCAGTCGCTGTTGAAGGGAATCAGGTAGGCCTTGGTTTCGTAGTCCGCGATGAACTGGTCCATCTGACGCCGAAACATCCGGAAGTTGATGCACTCTTCGCGGCTGAGCCGCTCGCAGGACAGCGCGTCGAGCTCCATGCGGACCCCTTTCCAGAATTCATAGCGTTTCCGCTGATCGTCTTCGCTGACCCGCGTGAGCCGGTCAACCGGTGCACCTCGGCGTCCAAGACCGGGGAACTGTGACATGCGGAACACCCACTCCTGCTCATGAAGCGCCCTGAAGGTGTCGCTGTCTGAACGCGCAAGTGCAGGGGAAGCCAGGCTGAGGAGCGCGGTCGTGGTCATCAGGCTGAGGCCCGCGCGGGCAGCGGCGGCAAATCGGTTCATCAGGGTGTCCTTCTCTTGAGGGATCGGCACAAGCGGCCTGGCGGAAAGCGTTCATTGTGCCACGCCGACCGTTGCTGAGCGGCGGTCAGCTCACGAGAAAGCCTTTCCAGAACGGGTCGTCCTCCGGGTCGACGCTGATGAGGTTATCGCCGTAGATGCGCGCCCAGCCCTCGATGGAAGGAATGATGGCCGGCCGGGACCCCACCGTCGCGGTGCCCTCAACCCGCCCAATGAACTGGGAGCCGATAATGCTTTCGTGGACAAAGCGGTCACCGACGGCTAGCGCCCCGCGGGCCGCCAGCTGCGCCATGCGGGCCGAGGTACCGGTGCCGCAGGGTGATCGATCGATGGCGGCGTCGCCGTAGAAAACGGCGTTGCGCGCGTCCGAACCCGGCGCCTTCGGCGTGCCGGCCCACAGCAGATGGCTGAGTCCCTCGATGCGTTCGTTCTCGGGGTGCACGAAGGTGTAGCGCTCATTCAGCCGGCGCCTGAGCTTCGGGCTCAGGGCCAGCAACTCCTGGGCGCTGAGCGCATCGAGGTCGTCAAAGCCCGGTTGGGGCTCGATGATGGCATAGAAGTTTCCGCCGAAGGCCACGTCAACGGTCAGCGACCCGCCCAGCTCCGGGCAGTCGACCTCCAGGCCCGTGGCGTGGCAATAGGCCGGCACGTTGACGAGGCGCACGGAACGCACTTTTCCATCCTCGAGCGTGTAGTGCACGTCCACGCGACCGGCCGGCGTGTCCAGAGCCAGCTGCCCTGCTGTTCGCGGTGTGACCAGGGCACGCTCGATGGCGATGGTCACGGTGCCAATGGTGCCATGGCCGCACATGGGCAAGCAGCCCGAGGTTTCGATGAACAGCACGCCGACATCACAGTCATCCCGGGTCGGTGGGTAGAGAATGCTCCCGGACATGAGTGCATGGCCCCGCGGCTCGAACATGAGCGCCGTGCGAATCCAGTCATAGTCGCGTTGAAAATGGGCGCGACGATCCAGCATGCTGCGCCCGTCAAGGATCGGGCCTCCCTGGGCAACGACACGCACGGGGTTGCCGCAGGTGTGGGCGTCGATGCAGCGGAAGATGGCGGCCTGGTCGGGATGCTTGCTCATGAAAAACGGTCAATCCGGTAGGGCGTCATATCGAGGTCGGGCTGCTCACGGCGAATCAAATCGACCATGATGCGACCCGTAGTGGGGCCCTGGGTCAGGCCGTAGTGTCCATGCCCAAAGGCGTAGAACACGTTGTCGTGGCGAGGTGAGCGGGAAATCACCGGCACCGAGTCGGTCATCATGGGGCGCTGTCCCATCCATTCTGACACACCGGTTTCCTGGAGACCCGGCAGGTAGCGACGCGCATGCTCCACCAGCACCTTCGAGCGCCGGTAGTCGGGCGCGGCATCAAGGCGGGCGAACTCGGCCGTGCCCGCCAGACGCAGGCCGTCCTCCAGGGGAGTGATAACAAAATTCCGGCTTCCCGAGATCACGGGAATGTCGAGCTCGATACCCGGCTCCGCGATCATGGTGTGGTACCCGCGCTTGGCGGTCATTGGAACGGCGCGATCCAGCTGGGCCGCCAGGCGGTTGGACCAGGCGCCACCGGCCAGCACGACGGCGTCCGCCTGCAGTGACCTGCCGGAAGCCGTCTGGGCAAGCACGCCGTCGTTTGATGCGGCGACCGCGGTGACCTCGTCCTGATGCCAGCGGGCACCCGCGTCGAAGGCCGCCAGGGCGATGCCGGCGGTCATGCGCCCCGGATTCACAGTGTTCTGCCAGCTGGGCAGGTAGACGGCCTCGCCGTCACCCGGGTTCAGGGCCGGCGCCAGCGCAGCCAGCTCGCCCCGGCTCAGCGTGCGCCATTCAAAACCCAGCTCCGCTTCAAGCTCGAACATCCAGCGCTCTGCTTCGAATTCACCCGGGCGGTCATAGAACTGGATGGCGCCGCGGGATCTGAGCAGTCCCGATTGGTTCGTGGCTTCCAGGATGTGATCGAAATCCTCGACTACTCGGTGCATCAGGGCCGCTTGTGCCCGCGACGAGCTTGCAACGCCGGCCTCCGTTCCAGCGCGCCAGAATCGCCAAAGCCAGGGGAACACCCAGGGGAGGTGTCGCCAGCGGATGGTCAGGGGCCCGAGCGGGTCTGCGAGCCAGCCTGGCACCTTCTTCCAAACGCCCGGATGAGAGAAGGGGACCACGTGCGAAGGTGACACGCAGGCCGCGTTTCCGAAACTCGTCGACTGGCCTGGTGGCGTCCGGTCAACCAGGGTGACCTCGAAACCCGCAGCCGCCAGATGCCAGGCGCAGCAGGAACCCACCGTGCCGGCGCCGATCACCAGGCAGTTGCGCAGTGTGTGCCCGCTCATTCCGATGGCTCAGTCATTCCAGCCGCCCCAGATCTTCCACGAGGCCCTCAAGAATGGCCATGATGCCGTTGAGTGCGCGGATGGCGCCAGCACCGTCGCCGTCGGCCACGGAGCGGGCCATGGCCGCGTGGAAGGTCGCGGCGCTGGAAAGGTCGACCCGGGGCAAGTTCATGTACCAAAGGCGCCGGCAGTGCGCGTGCATGGGTGCCAGGGCCGTCTTCAGGTAGCGATTGCCGCTGGCGCTCAGCAAAAGCTCATCGAGCCGACGGTCTAGTCGCATAAACAGCGCGAGGTCGTCGCTGAGGCCATCGAGGTGCACAGCCAGTGCCTGCAACGCGCGACGCTGATCAAAGCTGGCCCGTTCGGCGGCTTTCACCACCAGCAAGCGCTCAAGCACCCGTCGGACTTCGACAATCTGTACCAGCTGCGTCGGCTCCACCGGTGCCACCACCAGCCCTTTGCGGGGAAAGACGCGCAGGAGGCCCAGGCTGGACAGGCGTTGAATGGCCTCGCGGACCGGTGTTCGCCCCAGCCCGACAAGCTCAGCGAGCTGCTTTTCCTGGACCGCAGCCCCCGGCGGCAGCTCGAGCGTCACCAGCAGAGACTCGAGGCCCTCGAAGGCTTCTTCTGCCCGGGTTCGTGTGCGCCCCTGAAGTTCTGCGGCATTCAAAGCGCCGGCCGCTGGGCGAGAGCCTGCTCAACCACCGCTTCGACATGCGCCCGCTGCGCGCCGGTCAGGGGCATGCGAGGCGCGCGGACGATTTCGCTGCCAACGCCCAGCAGCGCTTCGACCAGCTTGATCTGATGCACGAATTTCGGACCGATGTCGAGGTGCAGCAATGGCAGAAACCAATCGTACAGCTCACGTGCCTCGTCCCAACGCCCGGCTGTCATCAGCTCGTAGAGCCGCACCGTCTCCCGCGGGAACGCCACGACCAGACCCGCCACCCAGCCGACAGCGCCGACCGCGAAGCATTCTAGGGCCAGATCATCGACGCCACAAAACAGCTTAAAACGGTCTCCGGTCAGGCGCCGAATGGCGGGCATGCGCCGCGGATCGGCACTGGACTCCTTGATGGCCACGTAGCCTTCACAGTCAGCGAGGGAAGCGACGTCTTCGGGCGTCAGGTCCGTGCCGTAGGCCACGGGATTGTTGTAGAGCATGAGCGGCCGATCGGTGCCGGCCGCGATCGACCGAAACCAGCTGAGCGTTTCCGGCCCGTCACTGGGGTAGCGCATGGGCGGCAGCACCATGTAACCGTCCACACCGGCTGCGTCTCCCGCCCCCAGGAAGGCCCGCGCTTCGGCGGTCGAGCATTCAGCGAGGCAGGAGAGCAAGGGAACACGCCCGGCGACCAGACCGGAGAAGAAGCGCATGAGATCGCGCTTTTCCGTACCGGTCAGGGTCGAGTTTTCTCCGAGGGAACCCAGGATGATGACGCCGTGCACACCCGCATCGAGCTGGAACTCGAGATGTTCCGCCATGGCGTCAAAGTCAAGCGCGCCGTCGTCAGTGAACTTGGTGGTCAGCGCTGGGAACACGCCGCGCCAGTTGGATTGGGTCATGGTGAGGCCTCACTGTGATATACCAGAAATATATCACAACTCCGCTCACCCGCAGGCTCGG
>JBCDHO010000018.1:0-15783 GCA_038749855.1 Pseudomonadota bacterium | reverse complement strand
GGATAAGACATGCACCGGATTTCTAGACGGCTCAGCCGTAATCCCGTTCTTGGAAGAGACTTATCGCATTAGCGACGATGCCCTCTAGTCGTCGCGAACTAGCTGACTGTTTCGGAGAGCCACTGCCTCCTGGGACAGTGTGGCGGTCGGCCGACGTTTGCCTACACGCACAGGAAGCAATTCGGTAGGGCTGATCGTCTGGGCACTGATCGAGTTCTCTCGATGCAGGGGCGGGCGCAGGCCCCCGGCTGGGGGATAAATCAGGCGCGTTGCCGAGTGAACCGAAGCGACTGGGATAAGCCGCAGGCTTAAGGCGAGCGCCGTGATAAAACCAGGGCCACGAAAGCAAACCGTGCGAGCCGCTCCCACAAAGCGCAGGATAACGAGGGAAGCCGGAGGCCAACGCGCCGATCCCCCAGCCGGGGGCCTTCGCCCGCCCCGACAACAGGGCCATGAGCGACTAGGGGTGGATAAGCCAGTATGTTCCTCAACGTAAAGTGGTCAACTACCGGTGCATTCAGTCCACCGCCAACGTTTGCACGATGGTTTGTTCGATCTCCTCGTTCGCGTTGACCCAGTACAACTCCAACTCTGGGTGCGCGTTCTTGAAGACGCGGAAGACTTCATCAATGAACGCACGGCCAACAGTGTCCACGCCCTCGAAATCCAAGAATACGATTCTGAATCTGTCCAACTGCGAGAGGATGCGCTTGGCTTGCGACCGTGACACCAAGCGCTCGGATCCATATCGGGCCAGATTGAGTGGGACCACGGTCTTATTGAACTGCATTTCCTCGCCGGTGGCATAGGTACTGAACACCTCTTTCACCGTTCGAGCCGAATGGTTGGACATACCCATGAACACGGTGGTGCCACATTCGGTCGGGTTGTCCGTCTCAAGTATCCAATCCATGGGTTTGTTCCACTCGTGCGCAAAGTGCACATCGCCGGAAACGATGGCGTAGTTGTCGTACATGCGCGACGAAAAGAAAATTCCCTCGCCGGTATGTCGTGATGGGTCTGTGGTCAGCTTCCCCTTCGATAACTCCAGCACCGCATGGCGCTCGTCCGGCAGTTCACATAGGCGTCGGATTCGGCGAAAGATTCCCTCGCCGTTATCGGTGATCGACACCATGGTGTTGAGTGGGTCCTGCTCCACGAGGATGAGGGCGCTGGTGCCTTCGGAGTGATCAACCGCGTTGTTTAGCATCTCCGTGAAGCCATAATGCCAAAGGTCCAACACGTTATCCGGTAGCGATTGAAGCATTGGGAGCACGTGGTGCTGCCACACCACGTGTTCATCCAGCCCTTCGATAGAGAAGCTACGCTCTTGCGTGGTGGCCGGTGCCAGTCGGTAGTGGCGAGCACGGGTAGAGCCTTCGGCGAGGATTACGCCCTGCCGCGCTAGCCGCTGCAGATGCCCGTTCACCGCCTGCCGAGAGATTCCGAACTCGGTCATCGTGACCATCGCGATGTCGTTCGGATGCGCGTTGATATTTTGGATAATGAAGCCGCGAACCTGCTTACCTCGGCGCCGTACACCTGCCATTGATCTATCCGTGGATTGTCAACCTTAAGTGACCGTATTGTAAACTTTAAGGGGTTTTATTGACAACCTTAAGGTGTGTCTCGAACCGGTCCTGAGCGGGTCTGGCGAAGTCCGATAACCGTACAGCAGGGCATCGAAAGACCGGAAGCCAGTCAGTTGTCCTGATTACCTTCCAGGAGAGCAATTTTCTCCATGACCTTCCCCTCAAGCGCCCGCTTGTATTCCCGAACCCGAGCCCGCAATTCCGGATCCCCGGTAGAGAGCATTTGCGCCGCCAGGATGCCCGCGTTTGCCGAGTTATCGATGGCGACGGTGGCCACGGGAACGCCGGCGGGCATCTGGACGATGGAGAGCAGGGCGTCTTCACCGGCCATGCAGGTCGCGCTGACCGGAACGCCGATCACCGGCAACTCGCTGAGCGCGGCCGCCATGCCCGGTAGGTGGGCAGCGCCGCCGGCTCCGGCGATGATGACGCGCAGACCCCGGGACTCGGCGCTGCGGGCATACTCAAAGAGCCGTTCCGGCGTGCGGTGCGCACTGACGATAGTGAGCTCATAGGGGACGCCGAGCTCGTCGAGCATGTCGGCGGAGGCCTGCATGGTGGGCAGGTCCGAATCGCTGCCCATGATGATGCCAACCCGTGCAGTCATGGTGATGTCTCCGTTGGGTGTGTTCCGACAGCTTCGCCGGTAGCGGAATTCGGGGGTGGTTCCTTGGCGCCATCACTGAAGCCATCGAGGGCGCTCTTGGCGACCTGGCGAACGGTTTTAATGTCCGTTCCTGCCGCTGTGATGTGCCCCATCTTGCGCCCGGCCTGACCCGTCGACTTTCCGTACCAGTAGATGCGGCAAAGCGGGGTGTCACTAACCAGGTCGATGCGCGGCGCCGTCGGGCAGGCGGCCTTGAAGCGGTCGTCGTAAAGAATGTTCAGCATTTCCGACGCCGGTGACTGGGGCTGACTGTCGCCGAGCGGCAGGTCCATGACGGCACGCACATGCTGATCGAATTGATCGTGCTCGAAGGCCTCAAGGGTCAGGTGCCCAGAGTTATGCACGCGCGGAGAGATTTCGTTGATCGTGACCTGGTCCTCGGGGTCGACGAAGAGCTCCACGGCGAAGACACCGGCCGTGTCCAGGCGGCCAATGGCCTCCAGCGCGATTCGCTCTGCCTCGGCAACCAGGGTGGCTTCGGCTTCGGCGGGGCTGGTGACACTAAGGACCGCGTTGTAGCGCTTATCGAAGGTCATGGAGACCGGGGGGTAGGGCCGGAGCGTTCCGTCCAGCCCCCGGCACACCACGACAGACAATTCGCGTACCGGATCGAGGGCCGGTTCGAGATAGCTCGGACCATCCCAGAGGCGCTCGAGATCGCGCTTGCTGCGCAGCAATTGGACGCCTTTTCCGTCGTAGCCGCCCCGGTGCGCCTTCTGCACCACGGGCAGGGACCAGTTGGCTCCTGCGAGGGCTTCGGGCGCTTGACCGTCACTCACCGGGAGGTAGGGCAGCGTGGGTAGCCCTTCGGCCTCGAGCCAGGCTTTTTGGATGCCCTTGTCCTTGAAGCGCTCAAGCGTTTCGATCGAAGGCCGCACGGTGACGCGGCCCTGGCGCTCCGCTTCGCGCAACACTGCCAGGCTCTCGTCAGGAATGGCCTCAAGCTCGAAGGTGATGACGTCGCTGGCTGCGACCAGTCGGTGTACGGCGTCGAGGTCGTCCAGGCGAGCAATGATGGGTGTGTCGGCAAAACCCAGGGCCGAGCCCGCAGGATTGGGCTCCAGCACCGCCGTGCGGACGCCCAGGGGCTTCGCGGCCTGGCACAGCAGCATGCCCAGCTGCCCACCGCCCATGATGCCGAGGCGGCGTTTGTCGGCGTGCTGGAGTATTGCCGTGGGCGCTTCGGAAGTGCTCATCCGTTTTCGTCCATGCTCATGCGTTCTGGGGACGCAGCGTGGCGCCCGCGAAAAGGGCGCTAGCATACCGCAAGGGGCACCTTTGGGCGATGCGCATCTCTGGGCGACATCCGCGTTGGGTTCACGGTCTTCATGAGACCCTGATGCGGGTTTCACGGCTTGAGCGTCATGCTCCCTCCATGGAATCCGCGGCCGCCATGCACCCTGAAGTTACCGTCTGGTACGACAGTGCCTGCCCGCTGTGCCTGAGGGAAATCGGTCTCATGCGGCGCCTTGACCGTCGCCAGGCGATTCGCTTTGTTGACGTTCACGAAGGGCTGGGATGTCCGCTCGATGAGGAAACGCTGCTCGCGCGCTTTCACGCCCAGGAACAGGGTGAAGGGGTGGTTTCCGGGGCCGAAGCCTTTGCGGCCATGTGGCGCGCCATCCCGTTGCTCAGGCCACTGGGCCTGTTGGCGCGCAATCGCTTTGTGCTGGCTGGGCTTGAGCGAGCCTATGTGGTCTTTCTGAGGTTCCGGCCAACGCTCCAGCGTTGGGCGGGTGCCTGAGGGGGACAAGGTCGCCCGACGATGGGCGATCCTCGCTTAAAAGAACAGGCTCGCGTGCAGCCGGAACTGGCGCGGCTCGAAGACATGGAAGTGAATGTCTTCGATGCCATCGGCCGGCTCCCCCGGCAGGCGCGACGCGTAGAAGTACTCGATGTCCTTGTCGTCACTGTCGAACAGGTTCAGCACATCGGCCTGCACACGCCAGCGGTCGTTGCCCCAGCCGACGGAGAGGTTGGCCATGGTGGACCCGGCGCCTTCGACGCTTCCATCTTCAATGAGCGGTGCGCCGTCAAAGTAGCGCACGCGGAAGGAGCCGAACCAGCCGCTCGGATACTCCGCAGTGATAGCGCCGCTGGCCACGAAGGGCAGGGCGCCAGGAATCTCGTCCTCGCCCGAAGGCTCGTCGGAGAACTTGGACTCGGTCCAGGCAAAGTCAGCCTCCAGGATCCACACGTCGTTAAGCACCCAGAAGTTGTTGAACTCGATGCCGTAGCGCTCGCTGGCGCCGCTGGCTTCCGTGGTGCCAGCATCGCCTACGAAGAGCAGTTCTGAGTCGAGTTCCAGGTACCAGAGTGCGATGGAGGCATTCCAGCTATCGAGCCAGACGGTCTTCAGACCGACCTCGGCGCCAAAGGACTGCACCAGCGGGTCCACGGGGTCGACGGCTTCACCGCTGCCCGGGTCGATCGTGATCGTCGTGCCTCGGGCGTCATTGGAGTGAAAGCCGAAGCCGGCGCTCAGGTAGCCTTCGGTGGTGTCGTTAAAGGTGTAGATGAGGCTGGCCTTCGGGCTGACGATGCTGTCATCGTCGTCGCCAGAGTTGACCGGGTTGTCGGACTCGACGTCAAACCAGTAGTAGTCCCCACGGATGCCCAGTACGGTGCGCCACTGCTCGGCGAAACGCCATTCAAGCTCATAGTAGATGCCGATACTCGCCTGGTCCACCGTGTCCTCACGAACCGTGGAAAGGCGTTCGCGCTCCCGCGTGCGGTACAGCCCCACTTCGCCGATATCGTCATAGCGGACTTCCGCTCCGGCGGTGTGGGTGAATTCGCTGCTGGCGCCGCTCTGCCAGAAGCGCCGGTAGGCGCCGCCCCAGATCGTGCGGTCATCGACCTGTTGGAACTGATCGCCGTTTTCCGGATCGTCGAGCAGGTAGGTGAAGTTTGACCACAGATTCATGTCGTAGCCGATGACGTAGGCGTTCCATTGGTCACGGAAGCCATCACGATCGTGGCTCAGGTCCCAGGACAGGCTGTAGCGGCTGCTGTCGCCGCCGAGGGTCGTATCGATGGAGCCGAGTATGTCGATGAGGCCCTGCTCTACGGCGCGCGCCGGAATCTGATCGGCCGAGTTCCACTCGTTGTCGTAGAACATGCCGGTAAGGGCCCAGCGGTGACTGCCGTCGTCCTGGTAAATCCGCGCCATGCCGTTGATCTTCTGGACATCCTCTTCGATATCCACCCAGGGGCCGTCATAAACCTGGCCTTCCAGGGCGCCGGTGAACTCAAGGTCACCGATTTCTTCGTCGCCCATGACCAGCAGCCGTGAAAAACCGTCTTCGCCGAGACCGACCCGGATCGTGTCATCGGGAATGTCGTCAAAGGTGGTGATGTGTGCGCCACCGGCCGAGGAGAAGTCGCCCAGCTCTGCATGGTAGGGCCCCTTGACGAATTCGATGGTGCGAATCGTCTCTGGGATCAGGAAGTTCAGGTCCGTGTAGCCCTGGCCATGGCCGTGCGTACGCATGTTCACGGGCATGCCGTCGATCCAGGTGGCGAAGTCTGTGCCGTGGTCCAGGTTGAAGCCCCGCAGGAACATCTGGTTCGATTTCCCGGATCCACTGTGCTGGGTGATGATCAATCCCGGAACGGCTTCAAGCACGTCACCTGGGCGCAGGATCGGACGCAGCGCCAGCTCGGACTGGCCAATGATGCCCTCGGAGGCTGACCGTGCCTCGCCCACCAGGACCTGGCGGCGTCCTTCCACCACCACCTCTTCCATGTCGGCGGCATCGTCTTCCGTTTCGTGGCCTTCGTCCGCGAAGGCGACACCGGCAAATCCGGTGCCGAGAACACCAAGAAGGGCCAGGGGGACCAGCAGCGAAAGCGGTTGGCGTGTGACTGAGGGCATGGCTGTGCTTCCATTGGTTTTGTGACCGCTCGAAGTCTAAAGAAGCGAAGCAATACCGAGGAGTCCTCGGTGTTCGACAGCGCGCCCTCAGCTAGGGCCGATTTGCGTCGTGATGACTACCTGTTCACGCCATGACCCGGTAAAATCGCGGCATGATCGGCAACAACCGCAAATTGGCCAGTTGGCTTGGTGCCGTGCCTTCTAAGCGCGTCCCCGATCTCGGGGAGCGCGAGATGGATGTGCTCGAAGTGCTCTGGACAGATGGCGAATGCTCCGCACAGCAGGTGCTCGAGGCCCTGCCGGGCCAGGCAATCTCCCTGTCGACCGTACAGAGTACGCTCGAGCGACTTCACCGCAAGGCCCTGCTGGCCCGGGAGAAGGCAGGACGGGCCTATCGCTATCGGACGCTACTGAGTCGTACCCAGTTGATTGGCAATCTGCTGCGGGATCTGGCTGAAGACATCGCCGGTGGCGATGTTGCGCCCATGCTCTCGGGCTTTCTCGATTACGTGGCGGCAGAGGTACCGGAGCTTGGGCCGGGTGTTTCGCGGGCGCTGGGTCTGGATGAAGACAGCAGACCGGAACCCCCGTCGCTGCAGGTCGTGGACAAAAACGGAGCCGACGATGATTGACTCGCCGCTGCTCCTGCTCAAGCTCGTCGGGCTGTGGTTGCTGCTGACCACGGTCGCGTCGCTGATCGCTGCCGCCGCCTATCCGCTGTACCGCCGTCAACTGACAAGCGTGTCTCCGCCCCGGCGCTCCTGGTTGCGTCTGGTCTATGGGTTGATGCCCGTCGTGGCTTCCAGCCTCGTGGTGCTGCTTATGGCGCACCCCGCCCTGGCCGGTCTGCTGGTACCTGAGCACTGTCACGGCGCCGCGTGCGGCGCGCACACGCCGGTCCTGGGCAGCGGCACCATGGCCAGTATCGGCTTTGCCGCCTTCGGCGCCCTCGGTGGGTTCGTTGTGTTGGGCCTGCTGGCGTGGTTTCTGCGCCGCGCCGCCGCCCGGCTTCGCACGCTGGAGCGGCTCACTCGTTTGACGTCACGAGCCGGTAATCATCGGGTGCTGGAGAGTGAGGGTCTCATCGCCTGCTGCATTGGCCTGTTGCAGCCCCAGGTCCTGGTTTCCCGAGGCCTGCTGAATGCGCTGGATGAGACAGAGCTAAGGGCGGTGTTGGCGCACGAACGCGCCCATGCAGAGCGGCGCGACAATCTGCGCGGTTTTCTGCTGCACACCGCCACCCAGGGCTGGCCGCGCGCCCGTCGCCGGCAGCTCCGGGAGGATCTTTCGTCTGACGCTGAACAGGCCTGCGATGCGCAGGCCGTCGCTGTCGTGGGAGGCCCGCAACCCGTGATTGATGCGATCATGCGTTTGAACGAGCTCGGTCATCGCGGCGCCCTGCGTCGCGGCGTGGCCTTTGGTGAAGGCGATGCGGCGGTCAGGCTCGAGCGCCTCACCGGCTGTGCTCTGCCCTCACAGGGGGGCTTCCAGGCCGTTGCCAGCTTGGGGCTATTCTGGCTCCTGCTGGCCACAGTTCTGACCGCCCTGTCCCACGGCTTCCTGGAAAGGCTAACCGCCTTCGGCCTTTGAGCCCGGCTTGCCTGGTCGCGTTGCGTAGCGCAAGGCACGTGCACGCCGCTCGCCCAGGCCAAGGCGCGAAAGCGCCCATTCCCTGGCCAGGTTGAGCAGCGTGCACAGCGCCGCGCCATCGCTCACGATTCAAAGATTCTGAAGCGTGCAAAAGAAAAACCCGCCGGGTGGCGGGTTTCTCCAGGACCCTTGGGTCCGTGAACCGTAGGCTGGTTCTGCGCCGCGATCAGTTCGGCAGAATGACCGTGTCAATTACGTGGATCACGCCGTTGCTGGCCATGACGTCAGCAGCAGCAACCGTGGCGTTGTCGATGTGCACGGTGCCGTCCATGACCTTGATGTCGATGTTCTGACCGTTCACGGTGGTGGCGGTGCTTAGGTCCACAACCTGCTCAGCCGTCACCTTGCCCGGTACCACGTGGTAGGTCAGCACGGCGATCAGTTGGTCCTTGTTTTCCGGCTTAAGCAGGTTTTCTACGGTGCCGGCCGGCAGCTTGGCGAAAGCTTCGTCCGTCGGGGCGAAGACAGTGAAAGGGCCTTCGCCCTTGAGCGTGTCAACCAGGTCTGCCGCCTGCAGGGCAGCGGCGAGCGTCGTGAAGTCACCGGCAGCGACGGCCGTATCGACGATGTCCATCTTCTTCCCGTGCGAGCCGGCCACGGCCGGGTTGAAGGCGATGAGGGCGGCGCCTGCAACGAGGGCAATCATTGAAAGGGTGCGAAATTTCATGGGGTCTGTCTCCAGAGTGGTGCGAATCGTGCCCGGGGATGCGGGATTGCGTTCCTGGGCATTGGCACCGGCGGCGCCAACGAGGGGAGAGTTTCCGGGCTGTGAGTGAATCATCCGTGGGATCGGTGTGAAGTTGAGGTCAGGGCTTTCTTCCTTATCCTGCTGCCCGCACAATTGTCCCATCGCGAAAGGGGAGTGAAACCATGGCCGTACCTGGTCGAATCCGACGCTGGCTCGAGGGACTGCGTTTTCCGGTGCTGTTGCTGCTGACGGGCGTTGTGCTGCTGGCCAACCTTTTGATTCCTGACGCGCGGCCTTTCGTCGATGAAATGCTCCTGGCGCTGATCACGCTCCTGTTGGCGCGTTTGAAGCGGAAGCCGCCGGAGTCCGATGACCCGGGGACTGGCGAGTCGTCGGACTCCGGTTGAGTCTCTTGCGCAAGGCCAACGGTGTATGATCCGTGCCAGACCCGGCACATCGAACCGGGCCAGACTGGAGAGGAAACCATCATGCGCGTCTTCGCACACCGGGCCTTGCCCACGGCCCTTACGCTGTTGCTTGTTTTGACCCTTTGCCTGGCGTCCGTCACGCCTGCCTTCGCCAAGGACATTTCCTTCACCTACCTTGACGCCACGGCGCAGCACACCGAGCCGGATGTCGGCGACAGCAACACCGGCTATCGGGTCGAAGGTTCCCTGGGCCTGCTGCTGGGCTTCTACGCCTTCGGGCGCTATGAATCGGCGGACATTGATGGCATTGATGCCGGTGATTTTGAAGCCACTGATCTGGGTCTGGGCTGGCACATCGGCCTGGGTGACACGATCCAGGGCCTTGCAGAACTCTCCTACTCCGACCGTGAAGTCGGACCCTTCGACGCGGATGGCTACACGGCAGCGGTGGGTGTTCGCTTTGCGCCCGTTGAGCGCTGGGAGTTCGGCGTCAAAGCCGGTTACCGTGACCTCGATCGAGCGCTCGACGGTGGCTACGGAGAGGGCTACGTCCTGTGGAAGGTGTGGGGCCCGCTGGGCGTGACGGCTCGTGCCGAACTCGCCGAGGAAGCCAACCGCTTCGGGCTTGGGGCGCGGTTCAGTTTCTGATTTGCCTGGCGATTCGTCGCGGGCTCAGCACCAGCTGACACCACCCTCGAATTCAAACTAAAAACGCTGGTCAGTGGCGCCGGAAGGTTGCGAAACAGTGCCCGAGGCCAGGGCGCACAGTTGACCTGCGCAGTAGAGCTCGGCTTCCGCGAAGACCACATTTCCGCCGCGCTTGAGCGCTACGGCATAGGCGGTGACTGATCGTCCCACGGTCGGGCGAAGAAACTTGATGCTCATTTCGACCGTGCCGGCGCGCTGCCCGCCGAACTGGAGGACACCGGCAACGCCGAGCGCGCAATCGCCCAGTCCCGACAATACGGCGCCATTCACTGCTTCGGTGCCCATGCCGCCCTGGTGGTGCACCTGGACTTCCGGTAGGGCCACGCGAACGATCGGTGGTGCCGAGGTATCCAGCACGCAGCCCATGTGGATCATGGCGGGAATCTCATTGAAGCGCTGCTGGAAACCATCGAGCAGCGTCGGAGCCAGGTCCGTGGAAAGGCCACGTGCCGCCAGGGCATGGACCGCGAGCGTTTCAGCCTCGGACCCGGTGTTCGCCGTGAGGGACTCAACGCTCATGGTGGAAGAATTCCAGCGGGCGTCGCGCCTTCAGGGTCAGTTAATGGGCCCTCGCGGTAACGGTTCGAGTCGCAGAATCGACGGACCGTCTTCACGCGAATCGACGGCCAGGTAGACCAGCTCGTCGGGCCCAATCCGGACGTCGCGGATGCGACCGTGGTTCTGCGCGATGGTTTCCTCGCGCACGACTTCACCGTCCTTAAGTTCGAGCAGGTCGACGCGCTGGCCGGCCAGGCCGCCGGAGAGCAGATGACCGTTCCAATGTTTGAAGGCTTCGCCCTGGTAAAAGGCCAGGCCCGAGGTGCCCGCCGAGGGGACCCACACCTTGAGCGGCTCTTCCGTTCCTTCCATGCGCGTTGCGCCGTGAATCGCCGTGCCCGAACCGTAGTTGACGCCGTAACCGACCACGGGCCAGCCGTAGTTCGCGCCGGCCTTGACCAGGTTGAGCTCATCGCCGCCTTCGGGGCCATGCTCGGTGATCCAGATCTCGTTGGTTTCAGGATGGACAATCATGCCCTGTGGATTGCGGTGACCGTAACTCCAGGTCTCCGGAAGCGCGTCATCTCGGCCCACGAAGGGGTTATCGTCGGGGATACGGCCATCGTCGTGGAGGCGCAGGACCACGCCCTGGTGAAGCTCCAGGTTCTGGGCAGGATGCGCCTTGAGCGCGTCTTCATCGCCCTGGGGTCGGGCCTGGCGGTCACCGACGGTAATGAACAGGTACTGGTCGTCATCAAAGACCAGCCGTGAACCGTAGTGGCCGCGACCGTTGCTGCGGGCCTCAAAGATATCCTCCTGGTCGACGAAGGTCATGCCATCGAGGCGACCACGGATGACCGCGGTGGTCGATTCTTCTCCTTCGAGGGGCCGCGCATAGCTCAGGTAGATCCAGCCGTTCTCTGCGTAGTCGGGATGCGGTACCACGTCAAGCAATCCGCCCTGGCCGACGTTGTGCACCGCGGGAATTCCTTCAATGGGAGCCTCGACGAGGGCGCCGTCGCGAACCAGGCGCAGGCGCCCGGGCTTTTCCGTGACCAGCAGGTCGCCATTGGGCAGGAAGGCCATGGACCAGGGCCGCTCCAGACCTTCCACCAGTTCGACCACCCGGTAGTCGTGGTAGGCGGAACGGTGGATGTCCTGATCATCGGCAATGGCCGGGGCCGAGACAATCCCAGCCAGTGCGAGGGACAGGAACAGGCGATTCTTTAGGGGGGGTTGGGCACGGCTCATGGGGTTCTCCTCAAACGACGCCGCCATCATGGCGGCGGCGACGTCAACGTACAAATAGTTTCTCACAGTTTAACGCTCGCTTGCGGTCGATCCTGTAAACAGGTGCTAACACTTCGACTTTTCCTTATGATTTGTTTATGAGACATCTAAACTACGGTCATCTGCAGTATTTCTGGGTGGTTGCACGTGAAGGCAGTGTCGCGCGGGCCGCCGAGCTGCTCCACGTGACGCCGCAAACCATCAGTGGGCAGCTGAAACTGCTGGACCAGGCCGTGGGCGAGCGCCTGTTTGATCGGTCCGGCCGAAACCTCGTGCTGTCCTCTACCGGCCGCGTCGTGTTTCAGTACGCCGATGAGATCTTCAGCATCGGTGCGGAGCTGGCACAGGTGGTGGGTGGCCGAAAACCGGGTGCGCCCCGCGTACTTAATGTCGGCGTCGTTGAGTCAATTCCCAAGCTGGTGGCGGCGCAGTTGCTCCAGACTGCGGTTGAAAGCGATGACGCTCCTCGGCTCAACTGCCAGGAAGCTCCCCTGGACAGCCTGCTCGGTGAGCTCGCCATCCATCGTCTCGATCTTGTGCTGTCCGACCAGCCCTTGCCGGCGGGGTTGCATGTGCGGGCTTTCAATCATCCACTCGGCGCGAGTGAAATCGCGTTCTTTGTCCGTCGCAAGGACGTGCGGCGTCTCAAGTCGGAGTTTCCAAAGTCGCTGGATGGCGAACCGTTTTTGCTGCCTGCCCAGGGCAGTGCGCTCCGTCGCCGTCTCGATGACTGGTTCGAGGAGCATGACATCGCGCCGTACCCGGTGGCGGAGTTCGACGACAGCGCCTTGCTCAAGGCGGTGGGGCAAACCGGCGTTGGAATTTTTGCGGGCCCGATGGCCATCGAGGCGGACATCTGCCGCATGTACGGCGTGAAGGTCATCGGTCGGACGGCCGAGCTGCAGGAGCGCTACTACGCCATCTCGCACGAGCGTCGACTCAAGCATCCGGCGGTGCTGAGCATCATTGCGGGGGCCCGCGAGGTGGTGTTCGGTGACATGAACCGTGAAGAAACTGTTAAGAATAAATAGTGTTTTAACCCTCACACATCGACTAAACCGAATTATTTATCAGGTACAAACGGCTGGTTCGCTTTCCAGCCTGCTGTCAGCATACGTCTCATAAATCAGGCGTCGTGCATCAAGCGTGCGACATCAAGCCTGAAAATGACGTAGCCAGGAGAACCTGATGAACCTCAACAGAATTTTCGACGGACTCGTGTCGAGCGGTGTCGCAGGCGGCTTCGCCGGCGGTGCGGCCGGATCCCTGTTGGTGAACGGTCTGAGCAGCAAGAAAGGCCGCAAGTTGATGGGCAAGGCCGCCAAGCTCGGTGGTGCCGCCGTGGTAGGTGGACTCGCCTGGAAGGCCTACGAAAACTACCGGAAGGGCAACGCCGGCGCCTACAGCGCGCCGACGGGCAGCGCGATGCCTGATAACGGAGCCGCCATGTCACAGACCGCAAACGCGGAACGCTGGGGCGGCATGCGCGAGGACCAGTTTCTGCCGGCCGATGCCGCACCCGCAGCGCGACGCGATCTGCTCGTGCTGCGCGCCATGATCACTGCCGCGCACGCCGATGGTCACATCGACGCCGACGAGCGCATGAAGATTTATCAGCGCATCGAAACGCTGCCGCTCAGCCACGCGGAGAAAGGACTGCTGATGGAGGAAATCAGCGCACCCCTCGGCCTGGAACAGCTGGTTCAGCAGGTGCCCAACCGCGCCCTGGCAGCGGAGGTTTACATGGCCGCGCTCATGATGACCGACTCACCCGCGCCGGCACATCGACTCTTTCTCCATGACCTGGCTGAGCAGCTGGCACTGCCCGCCGAGTTTGTTCTGGCCATGCACAAGGAATTGGGCACGGCCACCCGTTCGGAGCCGGCCCCGACCGAGCTTCCTGGTTCTCTTCAAGTCTCACCCCAGGCCTGAGTCTCTCAGGCACTTCCGCCCGGGCGTTCGCAATCGCGCCCGGGCTTTTTTTTGTTCCGAAAAAGTCCCGGACTACAACCAGCGAAGCAGGGGGGCGAGGTCTAGGCCCTGCCGACCGCCATTTCGGGCCGCCATCACCAGGAGTAGCTCCGCCGTGGCAATGGCGTCGCCCAGGGCATCATGCAGGGCGTGTTCCGGCAGCCCATAGCTGCTGCGGAGCGCGCCCAGCCGTAAGGCGCCATCCGGAATGGGCTGCCCCCGGCGCTGGCGGCGTTCCGCTTCCATGCGCAGCGTGTCGAGCACCGGCATGGGCGGTCGACAGCCTGCCCACCGTTCACAGGCCCGTTGCAGGCAAGCGGCATCCAGTCCCGCATGGTGAAAGAGGAACGGTTTGCCCCGGGCAGCCGTGAACAGCGCGTCCAGTCCTTCTGCAAGGGGAATACCCGCGGCCAGATCGCGATCGCGGAGTTCATGAATGGCCGCGCTCTTACCGACGCCACCTTCCGGTCGGATCAGCAGGTGCTGGTTGTCGGCCATGCGGATCCTGCCTTCGGCAATCTCGGTCCAGCCGATGGAGATGATTTCGTCGCTTTCGGGGTCCAGCCCCGTCAGTTCGAGATCGGCCACCAGGATCGGCGTTTCGCGGATCGGTCCCGGTTCAAGCCGTTCCGCGGCGTCCAGCCAGGCCGTCAGGGTGGCGTGTTGGCACTGCTCACGGGCGGCGCGAAACCTCCGTCGTCGCTGCCAGCTACCCAGCACCGCGGCGAGCCTCAGTGCACCTGGTAGCGCAAGGCGAGGGCTTGCTGCGCCTCGCTGACCAGCATGAAGGCCGCTTTCAGGTTGCGCCGCATCAGCGGAGACAGCGCATCAGCAGGAACCAGGTTGCCCGGCGCCTGTCCCGCGCCCAGCAGCTGCGCCTGGTGGGCAAGGCGCAAGCGGCTGATCAGGGACAGCGCGTCCTGCAGGTTGGCCGCGTCGCCGGCGTTCATGGCACCGGACTCAGCGGCGCTGCGCAGCCGGTCAAAGGTATTGGGTGCAGCAATCCCGGCTTCGAGTGCGCGAATGCGGACAAGGTCGATGATGGGCACGATGCCCCGATGTTTGAGGTTCAGCCCTTCGTCCTGGCTGCCGTCATCCTCCTGGACGAAACGACGGAAGAAGCCCAGCGGTGGCCGGTGCGTGATGGCATTAGCGGCCATGAAGCGTCGAAAGATTCGGTTTTCTTTGGCAGCCGTGAGGGCATGATCTTGCAGGGCCTCCACCAGTGCGGCCTCACCCGCAATGCAGCGCATATCGAAGAAAATGCTGCTGTGCATGACCGATTTTGGCTCGGGCTGCTCAATCCAGCCGTCGAAATGGGCTTTCCAGTCCGTCAGGGAGACGCGCCATTTGGGGTTCAGTGCCATGATCGCACCGGGGCAGTAGACATAGCCCAGCCGGTCGAGGCCGTCGCAGACCTGGCGCGAGAAGCGTTCGAACCAGGGGCCTGCCTTCTCATCCGGGGTTTCCGCCAGGATCAGGCCGTTATCCTGGTCCGTCTTCGCCGTTTGCTCCTGGCGTCCCTGGGACCCCAGGGCCAGCCAGGCCCAGGGCAGGGGCGCCGGGCCCAGTTCCTCCTCCGCCAGGCCGATGAGGCGGCGCGTGAACGCATCGGTCACCTCTGTGATCATTCGTCCCACCTGTTCGACGTCGCGTCCCAGTTCAACCATGCGCGCAATCAGTGATGGCATGCGCCGGCTCACGGCCTCGAGTCCTTCGTGGTCCGCCTGGCGCTCGATGTCCTGGAGCAGACGAAGGGGATGCTCGGACTGAGCGCGCAGTACGTCGCCAGCGGTGATCAAGCCGACTGGTTGACCCTCATCCAGTACCGGAAGGTGGTGGTAGCCCTTGCGCATCATGATCAGCAGGGCTTCATCGAGGCCAGCGCTGGCCGGTAAGGTCGATGGATTCGCGGTCATCACCGCAGAGACCGGTCCCGACGTATCCTCGCCCTTCGCGACCACCCGGCGCCGTAGGTCCTTGTCCGTGAGAATGCCCGCGAGTCGTTCCTTGTCCATGACCAGCACGCTGGACACGCGACGCTCGCTCATGCGCCTGGCTGTCTCGCGAATGCTTTCGCCCAGTTCGACGGTGACGGGGGCGTAGCGCAGCAGGTCGGCCACCGATCGGATGGGCTCCTCGGGCGACGAGGCAGCGCTCAGGCGGTCCGTAGGGGGTTGATCAAACCAGGCGGCAAAGGCGACGCTGCCCGACCGCAGTTCATCGTACGGGGCGGCCGGCAGGTGCCAGATGATGCTGTCCTCCTCGGCCTCTGCGCGGTAGGGTGCCTGCCTGCCCCGGAACCAGGCGGCGTGGCCGAAGCATTCGCCCTCCGAGCGCTTATCGAGAAAGCGGTGATCTTCGTCGAGGAGGCGGACGGCACCCTTACGAATCACGGCGACGCCGCCTTCGTC
>JBCDHO010000017.1:0-16054 GCA_038749855.1 Pseudomonadota bacterium | reverse complement strand
CCCGGACAGCGTGCCGGACCGGCTTCTGGAACTGCTCGAGCTCTGGCGTTATCGGCCGCCCAGCCACCGTGACTTTCCGCAGATCGAGGAAATATTCCCCGGCGCCAGCTACCAGTACGTGCTGTACGGCATGGGGTTCCGGCCGTCGGACGACGCGCCGGTACGCCGCGCAGACGATCCCGATGCCGCCATGCAGTGTTTCCAGACCACCGCGCGCACCACGCGCCAGTATCTCTCTGGCTTGCCTGCGCACCGACAACTCATTGAAACCATTCGGGAGCAGGGTCTGCCCGCGGCCCAGGCCGCACCGCAGCTCTGAATCCATTCAACGGAACTTCGCCATGACCCGATTCCAGCCTTTGAACAACGTGGAACACAAGGACCTGAAGATCATCACCGAGCGCTCCGCCCGCTATGGTGACGACGTCTGGTATGTGCCGACCTTCCCCACGGAGTTTCGCCAGGTCCAGCGTCATTACCCGATTTTTTTCGTCCGCCATTCCAAGACCGGTGAGGTCATGGCGGTGGCGTTGCTGGGCCTCGAAAAGGGCGAAAACCTCTTTCTGACGGACGAGGGCTGGGATGCGTCCTACATCCCGCTGAACATCCTTCGTCAGCCCCTGCTGGTGGGCTACCAGGAGCAGCAGGACTATGGAGAAACGGTGCGGGAGCCCGTGGTCTCGGTTGATATGGACAGCCCGCGGGTCAGCGAGCAGGAGGGTGAGTCCCTCTTCCTCGAGCACGGGGGCAACAGCGATTACCTCGAACACATGAGTGGAATGCTGAAACTGCTCCTGGAGGGCTCCCATCGCGCCAAGGCCTTTTACGAGCTGCTCGATGAATACGGGCTGCTGGAATCGTTCGTGCTTGATGCGCAGCTCGACGACGGTTCAGAGCACCGTCTCAGCGGTTTCCACGCCATCCGCGAGGAGGGCGTTCGCAAGCTCAACGCTGAACAGCTGAAAGACCTCAACGACCGGGGCTACCTTGAGGCCATCTACATGGCCATTGCGTCCCAATCGCACCTGGCGGACCTGATGGAACGCAAGAACTGGAATCTCCGTCTTGGAACGGTTTCGCAGGATGACGAACTGGTGAGTGATGCCACTGGCTGAAGTCATTCCTGTCGCACGGCGACCCGCAGACGGACGCGCGGGGTTGCCTGCCGACCTCCTGGGCGCCGAGCAGCCGGTGGTGCTCGAAGGGTTTGTGGCGCACTGGCCACTCGTCCGCGCAGGGATGGCCTCCGCTGATGCCGCCCTTGAGCTGTTGGCGAGTCATTATCGCGATGCCACGGTCAATGCGGTCTACACAGAACCGGAAGCCAAAGGGCGTATTTTCTACAACGAGGATTTCACCGGTTTCAATTTTGAGGCGCGTCGGGTTCCCCTTGACCGGGTCATGACTGAGCTGGCAGAGCAGCTGTCGGAAGCTGAACCGCCCGGCATTTACGTGGGCTCCACCACCATCGACGCGTGCCTGCCGGGGTTCCGGGCCGAGAACGATGTCGACCTGGGCCGGCCCGACGCCCTGGCCAGTATCTGGATCTGCAACCGCTCGCGGGTGGCCGCCCATTTTGATCTCCCCGATAACCTCGCCTGTAACGCCGTCGGTCATCGGCGGTTCACGCTGTTTCCGCCGGAGCAGGTGGCCAACCTCTATCCGGGTCCGCTGGACTTCAACCCGGCGGGGCAGGCCATCAGCCTCGTGGACTTTGCGGAGCCGGACGAGGCGCGCTTCCCGCGCTTTCGTGAAGCCATGGCGCACGCGCTGGTCGCGGAGCTTGGTCCCGGCGACGCCCTGTACATCCCGGGTCTGTGGTGGCACCACGTGGAGGGGCTGGATGCCCTCAATGTGCTGGTGAATTACTGGTGGCGAACCGTTCCTGCCTGGATGGATTCACCCCTGGCCGTCGTGGACTACGCCCTGCTCGCGATTCGGGGCCTTCCGGCCCGTGATCGACGCGCGTGGAAGTCGCTCTTTGAACACTTTGTTTTCGATGAAGGCGAGGAAGCCGCCGCCCAGGTGCCCCGGGCTCAGCGGGGCGCGCTCGGTGGCCTGGACGAGGCGAGCGCGCGCCAGCTGCGCGCCCGGCTCCGCAATCGATTGAACCGCTAGTCGCCGCTATCGTCCGGCGCTGGAATGAGGAATGCCCAAGTGAACCGTCAAGTCAAAAACGTCGTCATTGCCGGGGGCGGAACCGCCGGATGGATGGCAGCCGCCCTCCTGGCGAAAACCCTGAACAAGGTCGTTAACATTACGCTCATCGAGTCCGAGGACATCGGCACCGTCGGCGTTGGTGAGGCCACCATTCCGCCGCTGGTGACCTACCTTCGCCTGCTGGGCATCAAGGAGCAGGATTTCATGGCCGCCACCCAGGCGACCTTCAAGCTCGGGATTTCCTTCGAGAACTGGCGCAATGTGGACGAGGACTACATTCACTCCTTCGGCACCACGGGCACGGACCATTGGTCAGCCGGCTTCCAGCATTTCTGGCTGCGTGATCGAAAGCGCGGCAATACGCTGGACTACGGTCAGTACTGCCTCGAGCTGCGCGCTGCGGAGGAAAGCCGCTTCAGCCATCTCCCCAAGCAGGGCCTGAACTACGCGTTCCATCTGGACGCCACCCTGTTTGCCGGATTCCTGCGCGAGTTCAGTGAAAAGCTCGGTGTGCGTCGCATCGAAGGGCGCATGGTCGACGTCGAGCAGGACCCGGAGAGCGGCTATGTCACGCGGCTGCGCATGGAATCGGGCGACTGGGTCGAGGGCGACCTGTTTATTGACTGCACGGGCTTCCGCGGCATGCTCATCGAGCAGACACTGCACACGGGCTACGAGGACTGGTCTCACTGGCTACCCTGCGACAGCGCCATGGCCCTCCAAACCGAGTCGGTTGGGCCTGCGATTCCCTACACCCGGGCCGTCGCCCACGAGGCGGGCTGGCGCTGGCGCATTCCCCTGCAGCACCGCGTCGGCAATGGCGTTGTGTTCTGCAGCCGCTACCTCGATGAGGATCGGGCCCGGGAAATCCTGCTCAGCCAGGTGGAAGGGACGCACCGCGGCGAGCCGCGTCTGCTGCGATTCCGAACGGGGCGGCGGCTGCGAAACTGGAACAAGAACGTCGTTGCCCTGGGGTTGGCCAGCGGCTTCGTGGAGCCGCTTGAATCCACCAGCATTCACCTGATTCAGCGCGGCATGATCCGGTTGCTTCAGCTGTTTCCCTACGACGGAATCCGACAATCGGAAGTGGATGAGTTTAACGAGCAGAGCCTCGAGGAAATTGAGCACATCCGGGATTTCATCGTGCTCCACTACAAGGTCACGAACCGGAACGATACGCCGTTCTGGCGTCATTGCCGTGCCCTGAGCATTCCCGATTCGCTGGCGCACCGCATCGAACTGTTCCGCGAGAGCGGTCGTGTGTTCAAGGTGGGCAGCGAGCTGTTTCAGGAGAATTCCTGGATTCAGGTCATGATTGGCCAGGGCATCATTCCGGAACAGTATCACCCGGCCGCCGACATGCTTTCAGAGGAGGAGCTGACGCGCTTCATGGCCAGCATTCGCCAGCGGGTGGAGCAGACCGTCACCCGCTTGCCCCAGCACGAGGCGTATGTCGGTCAATATTGCCAGGCGAAGCCTGCTGCCTGAGGCATCGCCCGCGCGCACTGCCCGTGTGTGATTGGCCAGGACAGTTGCCCAGCCCAGGTGTGGTTGGCCAGGACAGGTGCCCAGCTCAGGTCAGCGTTGTTACTGGGGAAGGTCGCGCGATGCCGCCAGGACCGCCTTGACGGCTTCCATCTGCTCCTGAAATGCGATGCTGTCCGCGTGCGTGACGATGGCTGACTGGGTTCGCCCGGCACGCAGGTCCTCCTGCACGGCTTCGATCTGGTAGTTAAAACCCACTGTCTCGCGCTCATCCTGAAAGTGCTCGACACAGTCGTCGAGTTCGAAAAGCCGGCACTCAGAAGCACGGAAAAAATCCGGAATGTGTATCCAGCCTTCGTCGCCAACGAGGGTGGCGCTGTTGCCGAGCCGGCAGCGGAAGGACGTGCCCAGGCTGGACACGCTCTGCCCGTGGTCGAGCAGCCAGGTGACATCATCTTCGACGCCGTTCGGGGCGAAGTGACCGAGCGCCTGGAGGGATCGAGGCGAGCGCCGGTGAAACAGCCAGTCCAGGGCAACCGGATAAACCCCCATTTCCAGCAGGCAACCTCCACCCAGCTGCGCGTCGTATTCGCGACGGTCCGGGTCAAAGGGAAGCAGCGGATAGCCAAAGTCTGCCTTGAGGTGGCGCAAGGAACCGATACGGCCGGCCTCTACCCACGCCAGTGCCTGGCGGATGGCGGGGAGAAACCAGGTCCACAAGGCCTCCATCAGGTAACCGCCGCTTGCTTCGGCAACGGCCACCAGGGACTCGGCCTCGGCTCGATTGACCGTGAGGGGTTTCTCACACAGCACGGCCTTGCCGGCCCGCAACGCAGCACAGGCATTGTCGTGGTGGAGCGTATGCGGTGTGGCGATATAGACCGCGTCGACAGCGGGGTTGGCGAGCAGATCCTCATAGCTGCCGTGAACGTCGGAAATGCCGTACTGCGCCGCAAAGTCCTGTGCGGTCGCCTGGCGTCTTGAAGCAACGGCCTGAATCGTTCCGCCAGGGACGGAAACCATGTCCCTGGCAAAGGTGTGGGTGATTCGCCCCGTGCTGACGATGCCCCAACGGATCGTGCGGCTCATGGTCGGATCTCCGGTACGGGCTGCCCCGCGTTGCGGCGGCCGGAGAACAGCGCCTCCACCGCTTCCAGTGAATGGCCCCGGGTTTCCGGGAGCAAACGGGCGAGGGGCACCAGGAAGAGCAGCCCGGCCGCGCTGAAGATGAAAAACGTCATGGCGATGCCAAGATTGGACAACTCCCAGGGAAAAATAAACTGCACCAGGAAGCTCGATAGGCTATTGGCAAAGCCTGTGACGCCCATGGCCAGCCCGCGGACCCGGTTCGGGAAGATCTCCGAAAACAACACCCACATGACCGGCCCAAGGGACAGGGCAAAGGAAAACACGAAGCCCAGGATGCCTGCCAGCACGAGGCGCGCGTCAACCTCGATGGCTGCCTGGATCAGGACCGCACTGTGGGCGCGCATGGCGTCGGCCCCGATGGCCTCGGTCATGGCGCGCTTGAACTCAAGATCGCTGTCGAAGCGCATGCCGGCCAGTTCCTCCAGCGGGGCGCGGTCGACGGGCAGTTCCAGGGCTGCGATGGTGGACTCGCGGAGCTCGTAGCTGGCCTGCTGGAAGCCATAACCGACCAGGGCAGTGCTGAGAATGATGCCGACCAGGCCGAACAGGAGCAGCGGCCGTCGCCCCATACGATCGATCAGCACCATGGCGATGGCCGTGGCCACGATGTTGATGATGCCGATCAGCGTTGCCTGGGCAAAGGCTGCGTTGGTCCCGACACCGCTCTGTTCGAAGATGCTTGGCGCGTAGAAGTAGATCGCGTTGATGCCCGTCACCTGCTGGGCGATTGCGACCAGGAAACCCACCATCAGGCACAGGCGCAGGGAAGGATGCAGCAGCTCACGCGGATGGTAACGGCGTGTCGCGGCATCACCCACGCTGAGTTGAATCTCCTTCAGCTCCTCCCGGATCACCGAAGCGGGCCGGATCGACGCGAGTACGTCCCGCGCCTCGGAGACCCGTTCGCGCAGCACCAGGTAGCGCGGGCTTTCGGGCACGCGCAGCAGAAACAGGAACCACACCAGCGCAGGAATGGCTTCAACGCCGAGCATCCAGCGCCAGGCATGCGCGTCGATACCCAGCGCCGCCACCCACGTGGCGCTGGACTGGCTCGCCTCGAGCATGAAGTAGTTCGCAAAGTAGGCGACAGAGAAGCCGATCATGATGTTCATCTGGTTGACGGACACCATGAAGCCGCGTCGTTTCGCCGGCGCGATTTCGCCGATGTACATGGGTGCGATACCCAGTGACGCGAAGGCCAGCCCGCCCAGGAAACGGGCCGCTACCAGGACCTCGTAGCTCGGCGCCAGTGCCGAGGCAACGGCGGAAACCGTGTAGAGCGCCGCCAGGATCAGCAACACGGGCCTGCGCCCGATCCGGTCCGCCAAGGGGGCGGCCGTGAGGGCGGCAATCATGCCGGCCAGCGTTGGTGCGCCCACGACCAGGCCAAGCTGCAGATCGCTCAGCCCAAAGCGGGGGACGATAAAGGTGATGACCCCTGAGATGACCGACGCATCGAAGCCGAACAGGAATCCACCGAGGGAGACAATGCAGGCGATGCGCAGCGCCCTGCCGTGGCCCTCGTTCAAGGCGTAGCTCGCCAGGCGTCTATGGCCGCGCTGAAACGTTCGGCCAGTTCCGGACTGACCTGCAGGCGAGTGTCCCCCCAGAAGCCGCTTTCGTAGGGCGCATCCCACATGTCCTGGCTGTCCCAGTTCGCATTGATGTAGGCCACGGCGCGGATCACATCCTGGTTCGCCTTGATGAAGGCAAACAGCGGTTCGAACCACTCGTCCCAGATCTCATCGGGTGTTTTGGGGGTCTCTGCTTCCCGCGAGGGGCCGTCCCAGACCGCACCGATGTTCGCGCGAAAGCCACGCAAGAGGTCATAGCCCTGGGGGGCGGTCTCGGCAATCATGACCGGCTTGCCGCGTTCCCGGGCGAAGGCCAGGAATTCTTCCACCAGCTCGCGCTGGGTCGGAGGGCGGTAGGCCACGCTGTCGGCTGGCACCGCATCGGGATGCAGAAACCAGCTGATGCCCATCCAGTCCACGTAACCGTCACCCGGATACCAGCGGCGAATTTCGTCTCGCCCGCCGTCGATAATGTCGTCGATGGGTGAGGTGGAGGCTTGCCAGACGAACTGTGTATTGTCGACCCCCTCGGCCCGCAGCAGGTCGACCACGTGGCGCCAGCATGCGACGTACCGCTCCGCATTGCTGTAGCCCTGGTTCCAGGCGCCCTCGAATTCGTAGCCGATGCGCAGCCAGACGGGGCCTTCCACCTGCTTCAGAAACTGGGCAAGGCGCCGGATGTGTGGGTCGAAGGCGCCCTCGAGCAGCAGGTCAAGGGCCTGCGGGTTGTGGTTCTCCGTCATGGAAAGACCGATCGCCAGGCCGCCGGGAAAGTCGTTGGCGACCTTCCAGAGGTTGGCGGGGCCCGCGGTGAAATCCCACTCCTGGTCCATGGGCTCGCCGGACACATCAATGCCAAGGCCGCCATAGCCCAACGTCGGGTCGGTCAGCTTCCAGAGCGAGATGTACGAGGTATTGCCGTCCGGGACCGGGCAGCAGCCACTGGCGTGGTAGTCACGGACGGCACCGAGGTCCTGACCCACGATAAACAACCGTTCACCGGCGCCCGCCACCAGGGGCATCAGCGCAGTGGTCAGCAGCAGGGCGGCGCGCAGCCACGGTGCGACACGACGTTGCCTCCCGGATCGGTCACCCGTTCTGGAGCCTGGTCCGCGCTTGCCCATGTATGAAACCACCTGCGGATCGTTCCCGTGCCCTGCCTGTCGCCGGCTCACAAGCCCGCAAACATGTGATCGTTGACCAGGTTTTCGAGCAGTTCCTGCCGACCGCTGATCAGTGCCGGCTCCGGGTGGGCGGCGGCATGATCCCGCAGTCCTTCGAGGCCCAGCTCGCCCCGTTCGAAGGCCTGGCCCGGACCCTGGTCAAAGCTGGCGTAGCGCTCTGCGCGGAAGTTCGCATAGTGCGCGTCGCCGAGAATGCGGTCTGCAATGACGAGGCCGCGGGCAAACGCATCCATGCCACCGATGTGCGCAATGAACAGGTCTTCGAGGGCCGTGGACTCGCGCCGAAGCTTGGCGTCGAAGTTGAGGCCACCCCGGCCCAGGCCGCCGGCCTCGAGCACAACCAGCATGGCCTGCACGCAGTCGTTCATGTCCGTCGGGAACTGGTCCGTGTCCCAGCCGTTCTGCGGATTGCCGCGGTTCGCGTCGATGGAGCCGAGCAGCCCGCAGTCGGCTGCCATGCGCAGGTCGTGGGCGAAGCTGTGCCCCGACAGGGTCGCGTGATTTGCCTCGATGTTGAGCTTGAAGTCGCCATCGAGGCCATGATGGCGAAGAAAGCCGATGACCGTCTGGCTGTCGAAGTCGTACTGGTGGTGCATGGGCTCCATGGGCTTGGGCTCGATGAGAAACGTGCCTTCGAAGCCGATGCCCCGGGCATAGTCCCGCGCCGCGGTCAGGAACCGGGCGAAGTGCTCCAGTTCACGGGCCGTGTCGGTGTTGAACAGGGTCGAATAGCCTTCCCGACCGCCCCAGAACACGTAGTTCTGGCCACCGAGGGCCACCGTGGCGTCGAGGGCGGCCTTGACCTGGGCGCCGGCCAGGGCCACCACGTCGAAGTTCGGGTTGGTGCTTGCACCGTTCATGAAGCGCGGATGGGAGAACAGGTTGGCCGTACCCCAGAGCAGTTGCATGCCGGTCGCGGCCTGGCGCTCACCGGCAAGCTGTACGAGCGCTTCGAGATTCGCTTCCGATGTCGCAACGTCGGCACCTTCCGGGGCCAGGTCCCGGTCGTGGAAGCACCAAAAGGGAACACCCAGCTTTGTGAAAAACTCGAAGGCGGCGTCGAGCCGTTGTCGCGCCGCCCCCATGGGATCAGCGCCGGCGTTCCAGGCGTAAGCCCGCGTTCCGGGACCGAAGGGATCGCCGCCCGTTCCATGGAAGGTGTGCCAGTAGCACACGGCGAAGCGCAGGTGCTCAACCATGGACTTGCCCGCCACAATCCGATCCGGTTCGTAGCACTTGAAGGCCAGGGGATTGTCCGATCCGGGCCCCTCGAAAGGGATGGCCCCGATGCCGGGAAAATACTCGGTGTCGCCGAGGAAGGGTTGCTTGTTCATGGTGGTGGGCTCAATGCTTTGGGTTTCGGACATCTGACTTGGCTTCACGGTCGTGGGTGATTGGAATCGCTCAGCGGTACAGCGTGGCGATGGCGTCGACGGCGCTGACGTAGCGGCCGTAAGTCTCCTGATAACCATTGACGGCGGAGGGGTTGGGGGTGCAGCTGAGCGCTTCATGGCGAACCAGGTGCTGCTCAACCACGGGGCCAATCGGTGTTTCCTCCAGCGCGGCCAGGGCTTGCAGGGCGGCGCCGAAGGAGGCCCCTTCATCCTGTTCGAACACGGTGACCGGCGCATCGCAGATGTCGGCCACCGCCTGGCGCCAGGTGGGGCTCTTCATGCCGCCCCCCGTGAGCATGATTTCCGCGGGCTCCAGTCCGAGGTCACGCAGCCGGTCGATGCCATGGCGTAGCGCAAAGGTCGCGCCCTCGAGGCCCGCCCGGAGCACGTTGTCGCGCTGCGTGTTCTGACTGTCCATTCCGACGATGCAGCCTCGCGCCCGGGGAAGGTTGGGCGTGCGTTCGCCGTTAAAGAACGGCAGAACCAACAGGCCACCGGCGCCGCGCGGCGCTCGGCTGACCCGTTGCTCAAAGGCCTCGATGTCGGTGGCCAGGAGCGAGCGCAGGATCTCCGTTGTTACCGTGCAGTTCATGGTGCACAGCAGGGGCAGCCAGTCGCCGGTGGAGGAGCAGAAGGCCGCGATCTCCCCCTCGGGGTCGATGACGGGCGTGTCACTGCTGGCGTAGACCGTGCCCGAAGTGCCGAGGCTCATGGTGATGCTGCCCCGGGCGACATTCCCCGTGCCGATGGCGCCCATCATGTTGTCCCCACCGCCTGTGGCGACGGGGATTCCGGCAGGCAGCCCCAGCTGCTGGGCGGCGGACGGCTGTAGTGTGCCAATCACGCCCGGTTCCAGGCGCAGTTCGGGCAGGCAATCGATCAGGTTGCGCTCCGGGTCGATCGCCTCGAGCAGCGCCGTAGACCAGCGTCGTTCCCGTATGTCGAGGAAGCCGGTGCCCGAGGCATCGCCGGCCTCCATACACCGCTCACCGGTGAGCAGGAAATTGAGGTAGTCGTGCGGCAGCAGGACCGTATCCATGGCCGTGTAGAGGGCAGGGTGATGACGTCGAAACCAGGCAATCTTTGAAGCCGTGTAGCCGGGCAGGATGGGATTGCCCACCTGATCAATGCACGCCTGGCGCCCGCCGAAGCGGTCCATGATCTCGTCGCACTCACGGGTCGTGGCCGTGTCGCACCAGAGCTTTACCGGCGCCAGCACCTCGCCCGACGCGCTCAGGGGGACAAAACCATGCTGCTGACCGGACACGGCCACTGCCCGTGCCGAGGCCCTGATCGACGGGTCGACTTTGTGGAGCGCCTCCTGGAGTGCATTCACCCACCAGTGCGCCTGCTGCTCTGCGGTGCCGTCATCGTTCTGATAGAGATTCAGCGGCGCCGATTCACAGGCTGCCATGCGGCGTGCATCCGCGTCGTAGAAGAGGACCTTGAGGGACTGTGTCCCCAGGTCGATACCGAGCACCGTGTGCATGGCGTAGTGTCTGAGCGCCCTTGCGCCAGTCGGTGAGCGAGCCGATGACGCTTAATACTGTAAACGTTTACATTTATAGCACAAGTCGTCCGGCGGGGAAAAGTCCGCGGGCTTACAGCGAGGACGTGGGTCTTCCTGTACAGAGACCGGCGTTCGCCATTGCACAGGCAGGGAACCCGCCCAGGCCATCCGCCTGGAATCTGAGCGCTCAGGTAACGCGGTCAAACCGGTAGACGGTCTGGTGGCTCCAGCGGTGACCCGGGTGTAACACGGCGCTTGGGAAGCCCGGTTGGTTCGGTGCGTCCGGGAACTGCTGTGCTTCCAGGCACAGCCCCTGGCCTGGACGAAAAGGGTCTTCAAGGTGCTGTCCGCCGTACAGCTGTAAGCCCGGCTGCGTCGTCAGCACGGTCAGCCGAAGACCCGTATCGGGTGCCAGCAGTCCGGCGACCGCGCGCAGGCTGCCGGAACCGCCGCGAAGCACGAAGTTGTGGTCAATGCCGCCGGCGAGTTCCAGCTGTTCATGTGAAGCGGTGCGGATGTTCCCGAAGCGAACCGGCTTTCGCAGGTCGAAGGGGGATCCGGCCACCCGCTGCTGCATGCCGGTCGGGATCAGGTCCTCGCCAACCGTGGTAAAGCGCTCCGCATCAATCCAAACGTAGTGTTCATCGACATTGGGATCTGAATCGGAAAGGTTGAAGTAGGCATGATTGGCAAGACTGATCACGGTGCTGGCGTCGCTCTCCGCAACCAGGTCCATGGCCAGCACCCAGCCGTCCAACAGGCGGTAGGTCACCCGGACCAGGAGCGTGCCCGGGAAGCCCTGGTCTCCATCGGGAGACACCAGGAGATAGGCCACCGTATCGTCGGGGGTGTCTGAAACCCGCTGCCATACCCGATGCGAAAACCCCAGCGCACCGCCATGCAGGGCGTGACCACCCTGGCCAGGCGTGGCGTCGAGCTGGAACCGCCGTTCACCCAGGCGGAAAGAGGCGTTGGCAATGCGGTTGGCGAAGCGTCCGCAGGTAACGCCGAGAAAATAGGGGTCGCTGGCCCGCGAATCCGGGTCGGAATAATCGAGGACCGCTTCGATCGGTCCGTCGTGCAGGGGCACACGAATCCCCTCGATGGCTGCGCCCCGGGCATTGAGCCGGACTTCAAAGCCGCTTTCGTTGCGAAGGATGTCCCGGGCTTCTGTCATGGGCGTTGATTCTCGCGGTATCGGTAATTATTGTAAACGTTTACAGTCGTAGTGCTGATTTTTTGCGGACGAGACCATGTCGACGAAGCCACAGCAAGAGCGCAGCCTGGGAACGCCCGAAGTGTCCATCCGAAAGGTGGCGGAGCTGGCCGGCGTTTCCATTGCCACCGTGTCCCGGTGTCTCAACGAACCGGATCGGGTTCGGGAGAAGACCCGGCTCAAGGTCCAGGAAGCCATCGTTGCAACCGGCTATGCGCCCAATACGCTCGCCAGGAATTTTCGTCGCGGACGCACCAACCTGATCATGGTGGTGCTCCCCTCCGTTGGTGACCCGTTTTTTACTGGCGTCCTCGAGGGCATCCGGCGGGTCGTGACCCAGCGCGGCTACACGCTGATCATCAGTGAAACCAGCGCCAGTACGCTCAGCGCTGACGAGATGGGCGCCATGCTGGTTTCGCGCCAGGCCGACGGGTTCATTCTGCTCGCCAGCAATTTTCCCTTCGGCGAAGGCGCTGGCCCGGTGCCGAGCCGCGGTGCTCAACCCATCGTTATCGGATGCGAAACGATGTCCGCCTCCCTGAGCGACGTTCCAAGTGTTCACATTGACAACGTTCAGGCAGCCCATGATGCAACGGACTACCTCCTGGCCCAGGGCCATCGGCGCATCGCCTTCATGACGGGCCAGGTTGATTCACGCCTCACCCGGGACCGTGAGCGAGGCTACCGGCAGGCCATGGAGGCCGCCTCGCAGTCCGTTGCCGCTGACTGGGTTGTCGAGGGTGGCCTCAGCCTGGAAGGCGCTGCCCGCGCCACGCGCCTTCTGCTTGAACACCCGCTCCGGCCCACAGCCATCTTCTGTGCCAACGACGAGATGGCCATGGGGTGCCTACAGGCCCTGAAGGCGGCACGGATCGAGGTGCCCGCTGCGATTTCGGTGATGGGGTTCGACGACATTCGCTACGCTGCCGTGTGCAACCCGGCCCTGACGACCGTCGCGCAGCCGACCGAACTCATTGGTGAGCGGGTCGCACAGCGGATGCTCGATGCGATTGACGGGCATGCCGGCGAAGGCAGCGGTTCTGAAGTGGTCCCGCATCGCCTCGTGATCCGCGAATCGGTCAGCAAACCACCGAGCGGTGATTGATCGTTCGTGCCCAGATCGGAACATTCTGCCCCTATCGCCCCTATCGCCCGCGTCACCGGCGCCGGACACCCTCAGGCCCCTTGCGGCCGGTAATCGAAAAAGTCGAAATCCGCAGCGATGGCCTGACCGGACAGGTCCTGGCAGCAAAGCCCCACGAAGGCGCCGGTGAAATTCGCGCCTTCACCCTTGCCGGCTTCGTCTGAAAGCAGCGAGTGATCGAGCAGCGCGGGCAGCATGTTCCAGTGGATCCCGTCCAGGGACCAGTCAAAGCACAGGCTCGCTCCGTCCACGCGACAGCGCAGCCACACGGCGCCCCGGTCCGGCAGAAACCGTGCGGGATCGGTTTGACCGGGCGGTTCCCGAGACTCGTGAAGCGGGTAAACGGCGGCGAGGGATTCGTCGGCTTCGCAACTCATGAGGTCCACGAAGCGCTTGCCCTGGTCGTCGATGGACAGGAAGCAGTAGTGGTACTTGTGCGCGTTGTAGTAGCAGACCAGCCCCGCGCACTGCTGCGTGTTATCCGGTGAGAACTCGAGACAGGTTTCTGCCTCGAAGGTGAAGTGCTCCTGGCGTCGCGCCACGAGCGCCTGTTCAAACTGGCTGCCCAGTGATTCGCGACCATGGAGCCGCAGGAAGCCGGGACGTGATTCCAGGTCCAGGATCCGGCTCGGCTCAGGCGTTCTCAGCCACTGGAAGGGTTCCGGGAGCTGGCCCTGGTCAAAGTCATGGCGCGTGGGTTCCTCCGGCCAGGTCTGAAGCGGAAGTTTCGGCGCCGTTAGTTCAAGGGTCGCCAGCCCATCTCCAGAAGCGGCGGTCTTGAGACGCAACCAATCGTCTTCGCTCCATTGCACCTCCTGCAAGGCCGTCTCACGGCCGAGTGGGCTGCGTCGGGTGCCAGCAAGCGGACGGCTGCAAAGGTGAACCAGGTAATGGTCACCGTCCTGGGTGTCCACGAAGTCACCGTGACCGGTGCGTTGTAGCGGCAGCTCCGGGTGATTCCTCGCGCTCAGCAGATAACCCTGTGGATCCACTTCGAAGGGTCCGGTGAGCGACCGCGAGCGGGCGAGTGTCATGGCGTGGCCGTAGCCCGTGCCGCCCTCGGCGGTCACCAGGTAGTACCAGCCCTCACGGCGGTACAGGTGCGGCGCTTCCGTACACCCCAGCGCGGTTCCGGGAAAAATATTGCGTATTTCTCCAGTCAGGCTTCGGGTCTCGTGGTCGTACTCCTGAAGCAATACGCCGCCGAAGCGATTGCGGTTGTGCCGGCCGTCCCAGGTCATATTGACCAGCCAGCGGCGTCCATCGTCGTCATGGAACAGGGAGGGGTCAAAGCCGCTGCTGTTGAGGTAGATCGCCTCCTCCCACTGCCCGTCGATCGACGCAGAGCGCGTCAGATAGTTGTGCGTGTCCTTGAAATTACCGTCGAAGCGTCGGACGACGGTGTAGATCAGCCAGAAGTGTCCTTCGTTCCAACTCAGGCAGGGCGCCCACACCCCGCAAGAGTCCGGCACGCCGCGCAGGTCGAGCAGGGACGGCCGGTTCAGGGGGCGGCTGACCAGGCGCCAGTTGACCAGGTCCCGGGAGTGGTGAATCTGAACGCCGGGATACCACTCAAAGGTGGATGTGGCGCAGTAGTAATCGTCGCCGACGCGAACGATGGACGGATCCGGATTGAAGCCGGGAATTATGGGATTTTTGATCATACCGGCGCTTATTTTTGATCGGCTCCGCAAAAATGTAAGCGATTACATCACGCGCCGCAATGGCTTCAGGGCAACAAAAACCCCGGCCAGGGCCGGGGTCGGATCAGGTGATTTTCCGTGGGAAAGGTCGGCGCTCAGCCGCCGCCCGTGGCCTCTTCGGCTTCCTGAAGCATGCGATCCAGCTCCGTGGGCTGCGTGTCCACCGGGAGCTCCTGGGTCATGAGTTCTGCGCGGCGGATCTCGCTGTCCACATAGGTGATCCACTGCTGCGCAGCCCGGCGGCTGCGGTCATCCCTCGAAGCACGCTGAAAGGCCGTCCGCGCCTCGTCAAATTTGTCCTGGTTGAACAGGGCCATGCCCAGCATGACGTTGGCGGTGTCCTCGCGCTTCACGCCACCGGCCTGCAGACCGCGGCGGACCGCTCGTGCCGCCTCATCCCAGTTTTCCAGGTTGAGGTGCGACTGTGCGAGGCGAACGTAGAGCTCTCCATCGCCGGTCAGCTCAGCCGCCTGTGCCAGGGGTGGAATGGATTTTTCATCCTCCCGGGCGGTATACCAGGCCTGGGACAGCAGGCGCAGGTTGCGCTCGTTTTCCTCGACCAGGCCAGATTCCATCTCTTCGTCGAGCAGCTTGGCAGCCTTGTAGGGCGTTTCGTGGAGCAGATAAAGGTTGGCCAGGTTCGTCACGTTGGCCGAGGTCCTGACGAATCCGGCCTCGTACAGCGCCTCGACGATCACCAGCTGCTTCATGGTGTCTTCAAGCTCCGAATAGACGCCTGCCAGCGTGAGCAGGTAGGTGTCCTTCGGATAGTGCACGATCAGCTCTTCGAGCACCGGAATCATGTTGTCGTAATCGCGCTTCTCGAAGTAGATCACGCGCAGCAGCAGCAGCCAGTTTTCCTTCGGCACGAGTCCCTGGGCGCGGGTCATTTCCACGGCTGCCTTGATCGGCTCCAGGGCGGCATCGTAGTCGCCCAGCTGGAAGTAGGCCTGGCCCTTGAGCATGTAGATGTCTGCGGCCGGTTCGTCCACCTGGCGCATGAGGTCTTCAACGGTGTCCAGGGCGCCCTGGTAGTCCTCAATCGTGAACTGCAGCTGCGCCTTGGTCTTTAGCGTGCTCAGCACCAGGGCTTCCGGAAGTTCCGGCTGCGCCATGACCTTTTCGTAGGCGCCGATGGCATCCGCGTAGCGCTCCTGTAGGTAGTAGGAGTAGGCGGTCAGGTTCCAGATCTGCGCCGCTTCATAGGGTGAGAGCTTGTCACCGCGGGCCAGAATTTCATCGATGGCGACCTGGCCCTCGGCATACTGCTTGGCCTCAATCAATTCCTGGGCGGCGGTCAGTCCCTCAAAAACGGCCTGGCTCATGGCCACGGTCTGCTTCGTTTTTTCCTCGTCCTGGGCCAGGGCCGGGGTGGCGAGGCCAAGGGAGAAGGCGAGGGTGAGCGAGAGTGCGGCGGTCAGCAGGCGTTGTTTGCGTCCGGTCATGGGCGAGGCCTCAGTCATCGGCGATCTGGAAGGTGAAACGATTGCGCACGCCGGGGACTTCCACGGCCTGGCCATCGATCACGCGCGGCT
>JBCDHO010000016.1:0-16470 GCA_038749855.1 Pseudomonadota bacterium | reverse complement strand
CGGGGCATCGTCAGCGATGCGGATTTTTTCCGGGACTTCACTCCAGCGGCCAGTTTCCTGCACCTGTGGTCCACGGACGAGCGCTTTACGGACCCTGAGACCGGCATGCCCCGACCGCTGGCGATTACCGGCGAGTCTGGCAGTCTGGAGGAGCTTGCCAACCTGCTGCAGCTGCCCCGTGGGGTCACCATCAAGTCCGTTGCGGAACAGCTCGAACGCAGTGAGCTGGTCCACCTGGACAAGGATAATGATCGGATCGAGATGCGCATGGACCGGTACCTGCCCGTACCCGACAAGGACCGGGAAGGGGCCCTGGAGATTGGTTTCCTGGCTGTTGCCCGGCTCATGGAGACCGTGCTCGGCAACCTCGATCCGGACCTGTCCGACCAGGAGCGTCTGTACCAGCGGGTTTACTGGATCAACCGGCTCCCGCGGCAGCAGCGGGTCCGTTTTCGCGAGCGGCTGGTTGCCCTGCTCGATGACGTGGAGCGGAAAGGCTACGCCGAGCTGGAGCGCCTGGACCAGCCCTTCGATACGCCGAGCCAGATTTCTGTGGGCTTCGGGTTGTACCTGTTTGAGGATCCCGTCGAACTCGACGAGTAATCCTCAGCCGTCCTCCTCCGGGCGGTCTTCAAAGTAGTACAAGCCGTAGCCGCCGGTCACCTGGCTGGGGGACTCGATGTTCATTTCCAGTTCTCGCAGCACTTCATTGCCGTGTTCCTCGAACTCCTCCATGAGCGCGGTCAGCCGGTCCTGGAATTCCTCGCGGCGATGGGGCGCCAGCCGGTTGGTCCAGAAGGCGCGCTGGTACAGCTTTGGCCCATCGGTATCAAGGGATTCGAGGTTAGTGAGCACCGTCTCGACCAGGCGCTCGACGGCGATAAAGCCCACTTCGATGGCGCCGACGACGTCGCCGGTCACGTTGGGCATGAATTTCTCGGTCACCATGTGCAGGTGGCCCGCTTCATCCTCCGTGGCATTGCCGCTCAGTACCAGCCGATCGGCCACGGAGCGGGGTGTTACGCCGCGAATGAACTTCGAGGTCTTCATGAGCGCCTCGAGGCTCGGGGCATCGCCAGTGACCGGCAAAGCCCGGGGCTGATCGGTTTGCTCATCAACGTAAGCCGGATCCGTCGACCACAGGTCCAGGAGTTGCGTTGTCGGCGTCATCTTGCTCGTGAAGTGCGAGCGCTCCCCGCCGCTCAGCTGGCCACGAAGCTTGTTCAGGCGTCGCGAGTCTGTGCCGGTCAGCAGTGCCAGTTGACCAACCTGGACCGCCCTTTCAGGTTTTTCAAGGTGGGCGTGTCGCTCGGCTTCCTCGAGAAACACGAGGCGCAGCAGTTCTTCCATGCGCTCCAGGCTCATGGATCCGAGCAAGGGGCGAATCAACTGGCGTAGTACGTCCTCGACGCCGGCGGCGAGCGCATTGACTTCTTGGGTTGTGAGGTCTTTGTGGAGATTCAAGATAAAGCCAATAATTGACAAAAAAGTCAAAATTTAGTCTTTAGTGTAACGTTTGCATGGGACGGATGCCATCTGTGTGCCTCGTGGGATTGGGCCCAAGAAAGGTCGCGTGCCTTCCTCACTTCGGAATGACACGGCGATAGAGATACTGTCGCTCATGGATGATTCAACTAACGTATTCGGCGAACCGCTGGCGACCTGTGGCACGGAGCCCATGACCGGTTTCTACCGGGATGGTTGCTGTAACACCTCAGCCCAGGACGGTGGGTCGCACACGGTCTGTGCGCGGGTCACGGCCGAGTTTCTCGAGTTCTCCCGTTCCCGGGGCAACGATCTGGTGACGCCGCGACCGGAATTCGGGTTTACCGGCCTGAAACCCGGCGACCGCTGGTGCTTGTGCGCCTCGCGCTGGCTGGAGGCCGAACGGGCCGGCGCAGCGCCCCGGGTGGTGCTGGTAGCGACGCATGAGCGGGCCCTGGAGATCGTTCCCCTGGAAACCCTGAGCCCGCACGCCACGGACGTGAACTAGCCAAGACGAGCCGCTGAGGTAGCGCACTCCTCGTCATTGAATTAAAGCTGGCGACTCATCCTTCGAGCCCCCGCTCGACCGTTTGATTGAAAACCGCCAGTGCGCCCTCGAATCGCCCGAAGGTGAGGTGTTCGTTGGCGCCGGATTCCAGACCCGCCTGGATGCGCTCGCCAATCACGAAATCTTCGTCGAGGGTCTTTACGGTGATGCCGTGGTTCTTCTCCCAATGCGCCTGGTCCTCGCTGGTTTCGAGGCGGTCACTGGGCACCAGTGTGCTGATGCGGACGTTTGTTGATGCTGCACCGAGCGGTTGAATCTGTACCCAGGCCACGTGGTCGGCCTGCACGAGAAAGACGGACGAGGGGAACAGGCTGTAGAGCAGCTGGGCGTGTTCGCGCAGGCGCCAGCGTTCCTGTGGTTGTTCCGGCAGATCCGTAAGCGTTCGCTTGGCGAGCACGGAGCGCAGGTGCGGCCCGAAGCGCCGATAGCTGGACAGGTTGTCGTGGAAGTAGGGTGCGATCGTATCCCGATGCGCCACCCGGAAGTGATAGGCCTCGATGCCGCCTTCCACGAGGATCTTCCAGTTCACCGCCCAGTTGCGTTCTTCCTCAAAGGCAAGGTGGAGCGCGTCCGCGTCGAAGGCCTGGAAATCCGGCGCGAGCCCGGCCACGAACACATCAACGTCCGGTGCACTTTCGCTGCCCGCTGTCACCCACAGAAAGCCGTGGCGCTCCGTGCAGCCAAGCCGCCGCAGGCCGGTGGCGTCGCGGTCCAGGTCGGGAAAGCCCTGCTCCAGGTGCGGTGCGCCGACAAAGTTACCGCGATTGTCCCAGGTCCAGGCGTGGTAGGGGCAGCTAAAGCGGTGACGGCAGCCCCGATCCTCATCGACGAGCCGTGTGCCCCGGTGTCGGCAGACATTCAGAAAGGCATGCACGACGCCTTCCCGGTCCCGGGTCAGGAGTACCGGCAGGCCAGCAAGATCCCGCCGTAGAAAGGACCCTGCCTCGGGGAGTTCACACGCGTGTGCAAGCGGCTGAGGTGTCGTCCGCAGTAGGGAGTCGCGTTCACGCTGGAAGCGGTCGGGGTCCGTGTAGATATCCACGGGGCTCTGCGACACCTCGCTGTCGAGGAAGGCGGATTTCCGGGCGTGGAGCTCGAGGATTTCCTCAATGAGCTCGATTTCTGTGGCTCGGTCCATGGTTTTTTCGCCCTTTTTCCGTGTTTGCAGTGTTTGCAGTGCTTGTGGTGTGTGTGGTGCTTGTGGTGCTTGTGGTGTTTTCGATGGGGTTGCTGGCGCTAAGTGGGCGCTTACCAACTGGTAAGTGCAGCATGGCTTACCAAATGGTAAGTTGTCAACTCGATGGCGCGCGGCCGGGTTCGACCGCCCGCCGCCGGGAAGGGGATGAAACTGACATGACAGATACCCGCGAGCGCATGATGGAGACCGCGACAACGGCCTTTGCCGAGCGGGGCTTTCACGGCACCAGCCTGGCAGCCATCGCCGCGCCTCTGCCCTTCACCAAGCAGGCGCTGCTGCACCACTTCGGCAGCAAAGAGAAGCTCTACGGCGAGGTGCTCAGGCGCATCTCCGATGGCCTCATGGCCGTGCTCGAGGGGGCGGACGACCAGACTGAAGCCCCCCGGATTCAGCTCGAACACATTCTGCTTGCGCTCTATCGGCATTCCGCGGCGCAGCGGACCGAGACGCGCTTGCTCATGCGCGAACTGCTCGACAATCAGCGACGGGCGGAAACGGCGAAAACGTGGTACCTGAAGCCGTTTCTGGAAGCCATTACGGACCGGGTACAAGCGGCCTCGGCAAACAAGCTGGAGCGGGAGACTGCACTGGTTGTCGCCTATCAGCTGCTGGGCGCCATGACCTATTTCGTGGTCTCAACGCCGACGCTGACGGCGATGTTCGGTGAGGCAATGGTAGACGAATTGGGCGCGCGCTTTGAAGCGCAGCTGCGCAAGCTGCTGACCGCCCGGCTGGAACTGCCGGGCGGTTGAGGGCTTCAGTCCTTCCTGAGCGCCTGCTCGTTCTCGAGCGCCTTTTCCATGATTTGTGAATAGAGATCGACCATGCGCGTAGCCAGCTCGTGGTACTCGGGATTGCGCCGGATCAGGTCTCGGTTGTATCGGCCTTCCGCGTTAATACGCTTCAACCAGTTGAGGTCGATGTCGGTCAGGCGCTCACCGGCATTGACCCGGTCCAGCATGCGCTCCGCCCGGGGCAGGCGGTACTCGGTGAACCGCTCCAGCACCATGGTGAGGCTGCCGATGTCTTCTTCTTTCTGGTCCATGGGCTACACGTCTTTTGGATCCGGTAACAGTATAGCCACAGGCCTGAAATCATGGCTGCGGTTTCTGTGCTCATGCGGACACCGTTTCATGACCTTTGGCCCTGGCTGCCAGTTTGCGGTTCCGGCCCTATAGTCCGTTGGCGCTCTGCCGTTGGCTGGGCCGCCGTCGCGAACCTCAGGAGGATCTCATCATGTTCAGCTTGCCGCAAACGCTTCGGAGCCGAGCACTCGTCGCGATCGCGCTCTGTTGGCTGGGCACAAGTACCAGCGGAGCCAGTGACATGGCGGGTGGCTATGCGCTCGGTGTAGTGACCGGGGCCGATGGCCTTGTCATTGACCTGCACGGCATGGCAGACCCGGAAAGCGGAACCCCTGTATCGAGCAAAACGGTGTTCCACATCGCCTCCTTGTCCAAGCAAATCACCGCTGCAGCCTTGGCCATGGCCATCAGGGAGGGCAGGGTATCGCTCGACGACCCCCTCATGATGCATGTGCCCGAGGCGGCGCACTATGGATCCGAACTGAACGTGGGCCACCTGCTGTATTTCACAAGCGGCCTGACCGAAGCCTACGACGTACCCCGGGACGGCGGGATTCCCTGGACGACCCAGTACTATTTCACGGTCGATGATGCGATCGAAGCCAGCCTGAGTGTGCCCGAGCTGCAGTTCGAGCCGGGATCGGAGTGGCGCTACAACAACATCAATTTTCAGTTGATCGCCGAGCTGCTGGAGCGGGTCTACGGACAACCCTTCAGTGCGCTGACGAAGGAGAAACTGTTTATGCCGCTTGGGATGACCGCCACCCTGATCAACGATGACATCACGCTAGCGATCCCGAACCGCGCACCAGGTGTCGTACCGCGCATCCCGGAAGCAGTTGAACAGCTGCGTTCGGCAGGCATCGATGCGCGCCTCGAGGGCGGTCCCATGGTCATTCGCCGAAACGCGCCTCACTACGGAGGCAGTGGTGTCATGACCAGTATGGAAGACTGGCTCAAATGGCAGCGGGAAATGCTGTTGCAGGAGGTTTTCGGTAAGGAATTCTGGGAGCTGATGTTTTCAACCCGCGCCTATGATCACCCCAAGGCCAACGATGCCTTCGGCCTCGTCCACAGCGATCTCGACGGTGTGCCCACGGTCTGGTTTGCCGGCAACGACATCGATGGGTCCTCCTACATGCTGGCTTCGCCAACCGCGCAGCTTGCGGCGGCCTGCTTTTCCAACAATCCGCTATTCGATTGTCGTGCGGAGGCACAGCAGGCCTTCAGGCGCGCGCTCGAGGACTAAGGCAGACAGCAGCGACCGGGCTAGCAATAAACCCAGTCAAGTGGCGGTGGCGAGGACAAGGGCACTTAGCGTGGTGACCTAAGTGTTGCCTCAAACGTTCATGAACCCGACGTCCTGCCCATCAAAATTTCGCAGGTTAGGGAGCACCTGCTGAACCTCGCCCTCGCTGAGACCGAACCAGCGCAGCAGGGTTGCCGCATGGGTGTCGTTGGAAATCGACGGGATGATGTTGCCCTCGCCCGTGTCATCGGCCCCGGCCAGGTCGAAGGAGGTCGGCGCCCCATAGACACCACCCCGAACGGCACCGCCCAGCACCAGGTTGTGGCCGGCCCAGCCATGGTCCGTTCCGTCCCCATTGATTGTCAGCGTGCGTCCAAATTCGGACAGGGTGCTGGTCGTCACAGCATCGCGGAGCCCGAGTTCACCCAGGGCAGCATCGAAGGCGGTGAGCGCCGTATCCAGCTGCGCCAGGTTCAGCGCCTGCTGGACGAGCTGATTATCATGCGTGTCATAGTCGCCTACGCCCACAAAAAAGGTTTGCCGGCGGAAACCGAACTGATCGCGGACAGCCAGATACCGGGTCACGGCCTCAAGCTGGGCACCCAGCGGGCTGGCGGGAAACACCGTTTGCATCGGTGACAGGTTTGCGAAGGCGCGGCTCAGCTCCAGGAAAACGTCGTTGGCGTCCCGCTTGCGCCGGAGGTGCTCGGCCGCCAGCGCATTGGCGCGTGTCCGGCCGAGCAGCTGGTCATGAAGGGTCCAGGATGGCCCACCGTCTTCGAACACGACGAGCCCCCGAATTTCCTCGGTGTCCGCGACGTAGGGCACCATGCGACGGCCGGTTTGCAGAATATTGGTGCCGGCAAAGGACAGGTTGGGTGACAGCGCGCTCGGTGGGTTGTAGGACTCCAGCGCATCGGCCGCCAGTCCCAGCCAGCCGTGATTGTCCAGCAGGTCCGCCGTACCCCGCTGCGTCTGATCCTGTTGATCCGAGTGGGAGAACAGCTGCGCGGGAAGAGAGACGCTGCCCCGTTCGAGCGCTGTGCGCGACACGGGCGTGATCAGGCTGCCCACGTTGCGAACCACTGCAAGGTCGCCCCGCGCGTGGAGGGATTGAAGGCCGGGCATGGACGGATGGAGCCCCTCGTCCGAACCAGACAGCGGCAACAGGCTATCGCGCGCCAGCGATAGGCCCGTACGGATTCCGCGGTAGCGTGCATAACGGTCTTCGCCGGTCGGAACCAGCATGTTTGAGGCGTCGTTCCCGCCAAACAGGAAGACAATAACCAGCGCGCGATAGTCGCCGGCACCGGCAAGATCACTCATGGCATGGGCACGTTGCAGCCAGCCGAGGCTGCCACCGGCGGCAGCGAAGCCGCCGGCCAGCATGGATTTGAGCAGGGTTCTGCGAGCAAGGGTCATAGCGGTCTCCTGGACTCAGTAATCAACGAGGAACTCGGGCAGGGCAGTGATCTGAAAGACGAGCTCTCCCACCAGGTAGCCGCGGAGCACAGCGTTGTTGCCAAAGCCGGCTTCCCCATACTCCTGCATTTGCTGCTGTGCCCGCTCGATCAGCAGGCGCTTCTGGTCCCGGGTCAGCCGGTCCGCGGTCAGCAGGAGGGCGAGACGCTCGACCAGAACCGCAGGGTCATCCAGCAAGGGGAGCAAGGGTCGATAGTCGAGGCGAATGTCCTGAATGGCCTCGGCCAGCTCCTCGTCCTGCGGGTCGATGGGTCGGAACAGCAGTCGCGTATGGAAGTCCAGCTCGTTGCCGTTGCGCACGAGCGTGCTACCGGCTGCGAGGTTGAATTCGGGTGCGATGATTCCGGCCTCCGAAAGCGGTCCCGGCGGGCGGTAGCTGGGTCGGAAGAAGTTGAAGACCGACGGTGCGGACTGGGCAATCTGCGTGCCTTCGAGAAAGTCGCCGATCGCGTCCAGGCCCTGGTTCTGGATGGCCAGGCCATCAAAGGCCCGCAGCACAGCAGCGGTGCGGAGAATGGGCTCTTTGAGCTTGCCGGCGTTGACCGCCGTGCCCACGCGCCGCGCTTCCGGATCCGCCAGGATGGCGCGCACCACGGCGGCGAGGTCGCCACGTACGCCGCGCCCATTGTCCGTAAACACCCGGGCAACACGACGCACATAGGCCGGGCTGGGATCGCTGGCGACCAGGCGCTGGATCAGCTGGCGACTGATGAAGGGCGGTGTGTTGGGGTGATCCACCAGCAGATCGACGGCAGAGCGAACATCGGCGAGCGCGCCCTGGCCAGCGGGAATGGTGGTGCCGAGAACGGTTTTCGCGCCGGTGTCGTGGTAGGCCGGACAGACGCCCATGCGTCGTGTGGGGTCAATGGGAAATACACCCTCAGCCGCGAAATCCTCGAATTCTTCACAGTCTTCCCTTACAAACTCAGCGAAAGCGAAGCCGGTAAAGACCCGGGCCAGGGCGCGGATGTCGTCCTGACCATAGCTGGGCAGCGTGGCGCCCTGCGTGTCCCGTCGTGGCAAGCCCGTGGACTCCAGCGTCACGAGTCCGATGCTGAACAGCTGCATGACCTCCCGGGCATAGTTCTCATCCGGGCGCGTATTGGCGACGGGGTCGGCCTTGCGGTTGCCGGCGAAGGTGAGATAAACGCCCATGAACGGATCGAGGGACACCTCGAGCAGCAGGTCGCGGAAGTTCCCGAAGGCGTGGGTGCCCAGCTTGTCGTAGAACGCGGCGATCTCAATGCCCCGGTCCGCGATGATCTCCGGTCGATCGGAAACCACCATGAGTTGTGAGAGCGCAAAGGTCATGCGCTGGCGCAGCTGGTCCGGCGCCCGGATCGCGTTCACCCACCACAGGCCCCGCCGGTCGGTAATAAAATCCGTATCGAAGCGGCATTCCCCGGCTTCCTCAGCATCCGGGTCGTCACCATTGCAAAGACGTCCCTCGGCCGCCCAGCGATCCACCTCCGCGCGCAGCGGCGCATAGAGGGGCGTCATCGGCAGGCTTAACTGCTCGTCGAGCCATGCATCAATGCCAAGCGTGCGAAGGCGCGCGACTTCGGCCGTGGTAGGGCCGAAGGTCGCCTGGCTCAGAAAGCGCGAAGCTTCTGCCTCCGTGGGCTGCGGTTCCGGCTGCTGCGTGTCGAGCCGGGCCGCCCCATCGGTCAGTCGAAAGAGTTCAAAGTCCCGGTCGCGAAAGCGCGCGGCTGCATCGGCGTCGGTCAGGGTGAGCGTGGCCACCCCCTCTGCCCCTGTGCTGACCACGCCTTGCTCCGCTCCCTGGCTCGGTGCCCCAGTTCTGATCTCAAACAGCGGGTCGAGGCGGCCGGCTGGCTCGGCGCGCAGCGGCGTTGGCGTGCACAGGCGGCAGTAGCCGCGGAAACGGGACAGGTCAATCGGTGCGTTGGGGTCGCCAACGCCCAGGGCCCAGCGGGGTTCGCCCTGGGTATCATAGTAGTAGACGATGGCGTTCAGGCGCTCACCCATGTGCGCGGACGAAAAACCATAACCCGGATCCGACGGGCCGGCATACCAGACCCCGCCGGCATAGGGGGCCATCGGCGTGTCGGCGTCGATGCGAAGAAACTCGACGCACCAGCGGCCGGATTCCTTGCCCAGGTGCCAGTCGAAGACCACCCGTTGCTCAGCGCCGCTCCGGTCCACGCCGTCCTGGCAGGCGGGGTCGTCGCCTGGCGCGTTGTAGTCGAGGAGAAAGCTGCCCAGGGTCGTCGTGGTGACGCGGTTGGCGGGGTCTGCCCCGGCGTCGTAGCGAGCGCGGCGCAGTTCTCCCGAAGCGCGCCCCTCGGCCACTTTTCCCGTACCGAAAAACCACTCCGGGTCGCCGTCGCTGTCGTAGCTGTAGAAGTAAAGGACGACTTCGTTCCCCGCACGGTGCAGATCGAAGCCATGCCCGTCGTGGCCCCGGTCGTAGCCCAGGCCCAGGCGGACTTCAGCGGCAAAGAGGGGAAAACTCAGGGTTCCAAGCAGCAGCAGGAAGAGCGTTCTCATGGCGGCAGTCCAGCGGATCAGGTGTGCACTCAGTCTGCGCCGGGTCACTAATGGACACCAGTTACCATTTGTTCATGTTCGCTGGCGCTGCGTGCCATCACATGAACAAACGGTAACGTGCGCGCCGGCTGCTCATGCCTAAAATGGCCTGTCGGCGCTGGCGCGTCGGCAAACTGACAATGGGTTTGGCCCAGATGCCGTGCACCGGGCCATTGATGAGACTGCACCATGCGCATTCTTTTGCTGGAAGACGATCCCGACGTGGCCGAATTCGCGGCCCGCGGACTTCGTGACGCTGGCCATGAGGTCGAGCTTGCCGAGGACGGTGAGGAGGGCCTTTCGCGGGCCCGCGCGGGTGGGCACGACGTGCTCGTGGTGGACCGCATGCTGCCGCGCCGTGACGGGCTGGACGTCATTCGTGAACTGCGTTCGGCACAGAATATGGTTCCCGTGCTGATCCTCAGCGCCCTTGCCGAGGTGTCGCAGCGCGTGGAGGGCCTGGATGCCGGGAGCGATGACTACCTCACCAAGCCCTTTGCCCTGTCCGAGCTCCTGGCGCGTGTGGAAGCGCTACATCGCCGCGCCGCTGCGGACCATGGCACGGAGCCGCTGCTTCAGGTGGCGGATCTGGTGCTCGATCGCCTCGCGCGCGGGGTGCAGCGAGGTGGTGAACCGGTAGCGCTGCAGCCCAGGGAATTCAGGCTGCTCGAGTTCCTCATGATGCACGCAGGACAGGTGGTCACACGGACCATGCTGCTGGAGCACGTCTGGGACTATCACTTTGACCCCCAAACCAATGTGATTGACGTGCACATCAGCCGCCTGCGCCAGAAAATCGATGGTGAGCCCAACGCACCATTGATTCACACGGTGCGGGGGCGCGGTTATCGGCTCGCGCCTGAGGGGGACGCATGATCGGCACCTGGCGCGCAGTAACCGCGCTCCTGCTGCTCTGGCTGGGGTCGATCGCCATCGTCCTCATGCTGGTGGCGGGTCTGGGGGCTGCTTCCCTGGCCGAGACCGAGGAAGCGACGGAGGAACTGCTGGACGGGGTGCTGCACGAGGTCGCCTTGTGGCAGCAGGCAGAAGCCATCGACGCTCTTCAGGTGGCAACCGCTTCCGCCCTGGCGCAGGACTTCACGACCTTTCGCGACGCTTACCTGGACACCGTTACTGAGGCCCTCGAAGCCGCGCGCTCGCCTTCTGCGCGTGCCGCCCTGCTCGCGCGCCGTGTGCTGCTCGGCGAGGACGCGTCGCTGCCCACAGCGCCCGTTGGGCGTGAGGGCGTGCTTGAACGCATGCTGCAGGAGACCCCCGAGCAGCATCATGAACGGCTCGAGGCACTCGTTTTCAGACACTGGGATGATGTGCCCGGCCTGGATTTTGACGCGGCCATCGACGCACTGACGGCCGACGATGTCCACGCCTGGCTGCTTGCTGCTTACGATGAAGAGGCGTATGTCGAATTCTGTTTGGCACTGCTCGCGGCGGACGGCACGCCGTTGCTGACCACACTCGAGCGACTCCCGACCGAGCTGGAGGATCCGGACAGCCTGCTGCGACGGGTGGCGGATGATGAGGACGACGAGGCGTCGCGCTGCCTGGTTCGCGCGCGGTCCCTGGCCGGGGGCGGGCGGCTCTTTCTTGGCGAGGAGGCACCCGCGCTGCACGCCCAGGTGGAGGACTTTGGGGGGATGGCCTTTCTTGCCCTGCTGCTCCTGGGGCCGGCCATCCTGGCCTTTTCCTGGGCGGGCGCGGTAAAAAACCGACGCCAGTTGAACGCCATCGAGGCCGCCTGTGAGCGCGCGGTCGCCGGAGACTTTTCGACCCGCATCCTGGTCGCGGGTGCGGCGCCGCTTGCGACACTCGCCAGTACGCTCAATGAAGTTTTCGAACAGACGGAAGGGGCCATGGAGGGTTTACGGACGCTGAGCGCGAACATCGCCCATGACCTGAGAACCCCGCTGACACGCCTCCGGGGGCAGATCGACTTGCTCATCCAGACGCCGCAGACCGATCCGGCGATGATTTCCGCCGTGCAGGCCGAGGCAGATCAGCTGCTTGACACCTTCAGTGCGCTGCTGCGCATTGCCCAGGTGGAAAGCGGCAGTCCGAAAAAAGGGTTCCGCCCCTTCGATCTGCGTCAGCTGCTGATCGATGCGGCGGAGCTGTACGCGCCAACGTTTGAAGAACAGACGATTGCATTTGACGTACAGGTACAGGACGGGGCTCGCATCATTCAGGGCGACCTCGATCTGTGGATGCAGTGCGTTGCCAATCTTCTGGAAAACGCGATCAAGTATGGGCCTCCTGGCGCGCAGGTGATGCTCAGCCTTGAAGATCAGGACTCCGGGTGCCTGCTGAGGCTCAGGGATACGGGCCCGGGCATCCCGGACCTGGAGCTGTCCCGCGTACTCGACCGCTTTTATCGCCTGCCAAAACACCGCGGCGAGCGAGGCAACGGGCTGGGGCTAAGCCTGGTCGCCGCCGTCTGCAAGCTGCACGACGCAGGGCTCACCCTGCGCAATGAGGGTGGCCTGGTTGTTGAGATTCACTGGCCGCAGGTGGAGCAGCGCGGCTAGTCGGGAGAACGGAACGGATTGGGGAAAATCGACAGCTTGATCTGAAACAGCAATGCTGTGCTGGCGCCGAACAGCAGCATCCCCGCAATGGCTTCCAGCGTGCTGAGGGGGCGCCAGGGTTCTGACAGGGTGATGTCCCCGTAGCCCAGCGTCGTGGCCGTGACGATGGAAAAGTAGAACGCCTTCGAAAAGTCATCGAATTCACCCAGCCCGATGTAGGCGAAAGCCCAGAGGGCGGCCTCTAGCAAATGGAGCCCAATCAAGAGCAGGATCACACCGCTCACGTAAGTGGCCGCATGGTGGATCGGCTTTTCCCGGAGCGCCGGTACGGCCACGCTGGTTTGCCGGACGATCGAAATTAACCCAAGCAAGTGGATGAAGATGGTCACCACACATAAGCCAGCGCCCAGGGCCCAGGCCATGGTCATTCATCCTCACTGAGCTGCCACACGGACGGTGATACCGCGGTGGCAGGGCGTTCTGGGTCGCCTGGCAGAGCGTCTTCGCCAAACAAGGCGATCAGGTCAGCGCTGACCTCCGGGTCCCGCGTGAAGTAGGAGTGACCGCTGACGCTGGAGCGCTTGCCGCTGACCACCATCACATCAACCATGCCAAGCTCCGTGAGCAGGCTGATGTCCTGGGGCTGAATCGGATCGGTGCCGAGGAGCGGATTCAGCACGCCGACCCGGTTGGCGCCGCCGAAGAGCCAGGCGGAAATGGAAAGGGCCCGGTCGTTCGGTGACAGGTAGGTCGTGAAGCGCCCGCTGATGATGTCGGGAAAGCGGTCGTCTTCCCAGCGCACCGGCGTGTCAGGTTCCGAGAGAAACAGCTCGAACTTGCGCATGGCGATGTCCACGTCGATGTCCGGGGCGGCCAGCACAACGTGGTGAATTTTGAGTGTCTCAATCGGGTCTGCGCCGAAGGCCAGGGTCGTGATCATTACTTCACGGAGCGCGCTGAGCAGCAGGGGTGAGCCCCGGCTGTGAGCCAGCAGATTGATCCGCTCAACATCTGGTGAGCTCGCCAGCACCCGCAGGACCTTGCGCAAATGGCCGACCGCAAAATCGGCTGTTTCCGTTGTTTCTGTGTAGGACAGAAAGGTGCCCTGGGACGCCGGCCAGGTGAACAGCGTGCAGAGCGCCTTGCGCTCCAGAAAGTGGCATAGCTCTGCCAGCGTCGCCGCGGAGGATTCGATGCTTTCATTGAAGCCATGGACATACAGCAGCACGGTCCCGCTACCGGTTCGTGTTGCCGCATCGGCAAGCATCGTATGGGCGCCCTTGCGCGCCTCCTGGTGCTGGGCCATGGACTCCGGTGAACGCTGGTAGCCGTCCTCCGTGCGGATGAGTCCATAGGGTTCGGGTGGGTAGCGACCGAGTTCCTGGACCGGTCCGAGGGTGATGAAGACCTCTTCATCCCGCTCGGCCACCTCGCTGGCTTCAGCGAGGAGCTCCCAGCTCAAATCCTCACCGAGAAAAACCGTGCCTGTACCAAAGGCCAGCGAGCGGGAACGTTCTTCCCCGTAGCCGCCGTTCTCTTCAACGCTGGGCGCCCGATTGGTGAAGTAGAGCAGCTCAAGCCCCGTGGAACGCAACGCCTCGGGCGTGTCCGCGCCTACCTCCCGCACCTCGCTGGCCGCCAGACTTGATGGCGTCGGCATGAGTTCGCGCTTGCCGCTGCAGGCGCTGAGCAGCAGCACCACGATGAGCAGGACAGGCAGGTGTTTCATGGTTGACGCTGCGGTCGGCGTTGCCTGGCCTTCGAGTATCACGTCACACGGTTAAGGGGTCTTCGCCCCCGTGCTCCGGAGCGACCCCTGCATCTCGATCGGCGGCCACCTTCGCGGGGGCAGCGGGGGAGCCGTCAAGCCGATAAAACGTCGCATAGAGCACGGGAACGAAGACCATGGTGACCACTGTCGCAAAGCTGAGCCCGGCCATGATCGTGACGGCCAGTCCAGTCCAGAAGCCGTCCGAGAGCAGGGGGATCACGCCAAGCACAGTCGTGGCGGCAGTCAGAACAACGGGGCTCAGGCGGGAAAGGGCGGCCTTGATCAGCGCATCGTAGCGCTCAAGGCCTTCCTCGAGATAGATATCCACCTGGTCCAATAGCACGATGGAGTTCTTGATCATCATGCCCACCAGGCTCATGGCGCCAAGCAGGGCCACAAAGCCGAAGGCGGCGCCTGTCAACAGCAAGCCGAAGCTGATGCCGATGACGATGAAGGGAATGGCACAAAGGATAACCAGCGGCGGTCGATAGGCATTAAAGAGGGCCACCACGATAAGCGCCATGATGATGACGGCCGGTACGACACCGGGGATCAGGGAATTTTGAGAATCGGCCGTGCTCTCGGTTTCCCCGCCCCACTCCATGCGGTAGCCCGGTGGCAGTTCAAGCGCCATCACCGCTTCCTCCACAGACTGCCGGAGGGAGGGAAGGGTCACCCCGGCGACGGGATTGGCCTGTACGGTGATGGTCCGACGGCGGTCCCTGCGGCCGATGATCGGATCTTCCCATACGGTCAAGATGCCCTCGGTCACCTGGGCAAGAGGCAGCGTGTCGGTAGAAAGGTCCGGCTGTAGCTGCAGGGCCCCGAGGTTGCCGATTTGGGCGCGTTCGGCTTCGATGCTCCGCAACTTGATGGGAATCAGCTTGTCTGCCTCCCGATAGGTGCCGACCTGGCGGCCGTCGTAAGCGCGTTTTGTGGCGTCAGCCAGATTCTCCCGAGTGACGCCGGTCGTCCGTCCCTGAAGTTCGCTGTATTCCGGTGCAATCGTGGGTGTGCGCTGGCGCCAGTCGGTCTGCTTTACGCCGGCCAGAGGCGAGGCGCGCAGGATGGCAAGCACCTCGTCGGCCAGATCACGGAGGACCTGCGGCTCGGCCACGGCCGGGCCGCTGATACGTAGCTCGAATTTCCAGGAGTCCGCAGGCCCTACACCGTATTTGCGCACTGGAATCAGGACATCCGGGAAGGTTTCCGACAGCCACGGTGTTAGCTCATCGACCAGCGCGTCGATGTCTTTCGGATCATGCACGTTTACGATCACCTGGCCGTAGGACGAGGACTGGCCCTCGGGCTCGACAGGCAGATAGAAGCGCGGCGGACCGGCGCCGATGAAGGCGCTCACACTGGCGATGCGGTCGTCGGTCAGGAGGCGTTCTTCGATGATGGCGATGTCATCGGAGGTCTTTTCAATGCGCGTGCCCTGGACCTGCCAGACATCGATCATGAACTTGCTCATGGATGAATCGGGAAAGAACAACTGTTTGACGCCGGAAAAAGCCAGCATGGCTGCCACGAGCAGGGCCAACATACCGGCGATGGTCAACACACGGTGGCGAATCGTGGCCTGTACGATGCTCTGGAAGCGCCGGTAGAGTGGACCGCCGAAGGCTTCGCCGCCGGTATCTTCAGGATCTGGATCCGGAAGCATATCCATGCACTGAAGCGGTGTCAGCGTTACGGAAATCAGCCAGCTCATGAGCAGGGAAATGGCAACCACGCTGAACAGGGACGCGCAGTACTCGCCGGCGTTTTCGTCCGAAGCGGCGATGGGATAGAAGGCCATAACCGCCACGACCGTAGATCCCAGCAAGGGCATGGAAGGGACGGACGCGGATTCGATGGCGGCTTTCGTTCGCTCCATGCCCTGCTTCAGGCGTACGGAGAAACCGTCGGCGACCACGATGGCATTGTCCACCATCATGCCGAGGGCAATGATCAGCGCGCCCAGGGACATGCGCTGCAGGTCGATGCCGAACAGGTACATGAGCAGAAAGGAGCCGAGGATGGTTCCGACCAGCGCCAGGCCGATGACCACGGCCAGGCGCCATCCCATGCCGATGGTGATAACCACGATCACGATGGCGACGGCCTGGCCGAAGCTCTCCAGAAATCCGTTCACGGAATCAGAGATGACGTCCGACTGCCAGTGCACACGGTCCAGTTCGATACCGATCGGCAGCGTGGGCCTGAGTTCCTCGAGCCTCGCGTCTACGCGCTCGCCCATACTCACCACATTGACACCGGGGATGTTGCTGATTGACAGGCCGATGGCGGGACGCCCGTTGAAGCGCAGTAGCGTATTGGGCGGGTCCTGGTACCCGCGACGAACGTCGGCCACGTCGCGGATGCGGATGAGCTCCGAGGCGCGGCTGGTCGACATTCCGTCCAGAGTGCTGGGCGTGATGGTCAGACCCGCGATGTCCTCGACGGAATCGAAATCACCGGTGGGAGCGATGCGAAGCCGGCGATCCTGGACGTCGATGTTACCGGCGTCGACGATGGCATTCTGATTGGCAAGGGT
>JBCDHO010000015.1:0-16513 GCA_038749855.1 Pseudomonadota bacterium | reverse complement strand
GCGGGGGCAGCGTTCCGTGCCCATCGGCCGTGGTGTTTTCCAGGGGTAGGGCGAGGGTCAAAGCACCCACGAGGCTGATCAAAAGCTTGCGCATGAACGACGTCACCGAGAGCAGAAGGGGCGCCGGAGTATAGCAAGGCGGCGACGCGTCTTCTGTCCAAGGCGGCGATGCGCCTTCTGTCAGCGCCCGAGCTGGTCCAGGCCGCGAACCCGCGCCATGCGCCGAACGTCAGGGGTGGGCGGCGCTCAGAAGCCCGGGCAGCTGGTATTTGCCAGGCGCGTCAGGCGCTGATACTGGTGCGATCCGCTTCCAAAGCCCGCGACGTTGGAGTCCCAGTTGAACGTGAGCGCGTTGCAGCTTGTCCAGTTCAGCGTGAACGTGCCCCAGGGCTGCAGGTCGATCTCGCTTTCGTCGAAACCGCGGCCCCAGGACGTGGAGGCGGCCGGGTAGAGCACATCGATGGTAACGGAACGGCCATTGGGCGTACCGCTGCCGGTCAACCACAGCTGATTACCATCGGGGTCAAAGGTGAACATGATGACCAGCACCCGGCCGTCTTCCAGCCATTGGATGATCAGCCCCTCGCCGTCGCGGTCCGGATCGAAGAAGGAGCCCGACAGGCCCACATCGGGTACTGGCGTGAAGTTGCATCCCAGCACCCGGGACACCCGTGAGGTCCGGGAAACCAGGCCTTCATAGCCGATCTCGGGGTTGCCGGTGTAGACCGTGTTCCCTGAATTGTTGCCGACGGCGCAGGTGGGCAGCACCATGTTCATCGCCCCGGCCAGATCCCGGTCGATATCATCCGCGTCGAAGTCGTCGCCCCAGCTCGCGCCGGTGGGTCGCAGCACGTCCAGGGAGATGATGGCGTTGTCCTGGATGTTGGCAAGGGCCACGAACCAGGACGGACCGCTGCCGTCCGGGCGGTAGCTGAAGGTGTACACCACCGCAAGGTCGTTACTCAGAATCTCGACGTAGGTGCCTTCGCCGCTGCGGTTGCGGTTGAAGTAGGCGCCGCTGTGACCGGGCACGACGCGGCCCGTGCCGACGGCCTCAATGGCGCCCAGGTCGCACTCAAAGTTGCCATCACCATCACCATCCTGGGGCCGCGCTGTACCGCGCCCGTCGATCGTAGGGCAGGGCGCGAGGGCCAGGGGGTTGCCGGGTTCGATCAACAGCTCCGCCACGCCGCCGTCGATGACCGGGCTGCCGGGCATGGGCTCGATCCAGCCGTCGGCGCCGAGGGTCATCATGGGGTCCGTGTCGGGCTGGTCTGTGGGCATCATGAGGTTGCAGCTGTCGTCGGAGGAGATGTTGTAACCCAGGGAGGTGAACGCGTTGCTGCCGAAATCGTTGCAGGCCGCCTCGGTGCGCTGATCACCCGGCGCGCGGCGGTCAACGCCGGCTTCCTTGCCGTCTGCCGTGCGCTGCTGCGGGTCCCGGAAATCGAAGCGAACGGTCGGGGTCAATACGGTGCCACCAAAGCGAACGGGTGATATCGCGTTGATGCCGTTGGTCGTGAACCCGATGGAGTCTGCGAGGAACAACACGGGGGATCGAACATCCGCGTGGTTGGTGTCCTGGCGGGAAGCAAAGCTGTTGCCGAGCGTCTTGACCGCGACACCGTTCTCGTTGATGCCGCGCGTGTTGATATCGAGGGCGTGTCCGAAGCCGAAGTCACCCACTTCGCCGTTCAGGAAGTTGTTGGCAAACAGCAGTCCGGTGGATGCTCCGTAGAACCCCCCGGCGCCACCGCCCAGTTCGGCGCGGTTGCCCTCAAACAGGATGCCGGCAAGCGTCACCTCGCTGTCATCGAAGGCCGCGAAGGCACCGCCGAAGCCCTGGGACCAGTTGCCCAGGAATGCGCCGCGGTGCAGGTAAACGTCGCCGTCGTCGATCCGTATTGCACCACCGTCTACCAGGCTACCGAATTCCCTGAACACCAGGTTCTCACCGCGGAACGACACACCCGCAGTGATCCTGAAGGCGCCAAAGCTTCGTTCGTCGCCCGCTCGAGGCGCCAGTTCCACCTCGCTCACAAGGTCGTCCGCCATGATGGTCAGGTCAGAATCGATCGTGTAGCGGTAGTCGCCGTCGTTGGGCGGGGGAAAGAAAAAGCGCCGCAGACCATTGCTCCCGGGGAACGCATAGAGCGTGGCGCAGTCCGCAGCGATGGCGGCCTCAAAGCCGGCAATGTCCTCGGACTGAACCTCGCACTCGTTGGCAAATGACAGGGCGGGCACAAGCAGTGCCAGGCAGGCAGTTCGGGAAACGTGGCGCATGGTCTGGGTCTCCGGCAGCAATCCGCGCCCGCCCAAATTGTTGGACGGGCCCTACATTAATAGGAGATCGTGCCGGGTTTTGCTTGAAGACACGCACGCGGCGTGCGTGTCTCTTTTACTTCGAATCAGACGCGCTCGATGACCGTGGCAACGCCCTGGCCCATGCCGATGCACATGGTGGCGAGGCCAAACTGGGCGTCGTTTTCCTCCAGGACATGGGCGAGTGCGCCGGTGATCCGCGCGCCGGAGCAGCCCAGCGGGTGGCCCAGGGCGATGGCGCCGCCTTTCACATTGATCGTGTCCTGGCGGTCCAGCAGGTTCATCTCTGTGAGCACCGCCAGCGACTGGGCGGCAAAGGCCTCGTTCAGTTCGATATAGTCGATGTCACTGAGTTCAAGGCCCGCGCGCTCGAGCGCTTTTTGCGAGGCCGGTACCGGGCCCCGGCCCATGGTGGAGGGGTCGCAGCCGGCCGAGGCCATGGACACGATGCGCGCCATGGGCTTGAGTCCGAGGGCTTTGGCCTTCTCGGCGGAGGTCACCAGCACCGCAGAGGCACCGTCAGAAATCGCCGAGCTGTTGCCGGCCGTGACCGAACCCTGCGGGTTAAAGGCCGGGCGCAGGCCGCTCAGCGTTTCGACGGTGGTGTCGGGGCGGACCACCTCGTCAAAGTCCACCATGACCGGCAGCCCGTCGGCGTCGTGACCGGCGATCGGCACCAGCTCGTTCTTGAAGCCGCCGTTGGCGAGGGCAGCGCCCGCGCGCTGGTGGGAGGTGGCGGCAAAAGTGTCCTGGGCCTCCCGGGAGATCTTGAACACGTTCGCGAGCATCTCCGCCGTGAGCCCCATCATGGCCGAGGCCTTGGCGACGTTCAGCGAAAGGCCGGGATGGCCGTCGTAGCCGTGGGTCATGGGCACGTGGCCCATGTGCTCGACGCCGCCGCAGAGGTAGATGTCGCCGATGCCGGATTGAATCGCGGTGGTGGCCGTGTGAATGGCGGTCATGGACGAACCGCACAGGCGGTTCACGGTCTGGCCGGACACGGAAAAGGGCAGGCCGGCGCGCAGGGACACCTGGCGGGCAACGTTAAAGCCCTGCTCCAGCGTCTGTTGCACGCAGCCCCAGATCACGTCTTCGATCTCGTTCGGGTCGACCGCTGGGTTACGCGCCAGCAGCGCTTTGACCAGCTCCGCGGACAGGTCCTCGGCGCGAACGTTACGGAACACACCGCCTTTCGACCGTCCCATGGGGGTGCGAACGGCGTCAACAATCACTACGTCTTTCATTTGGGCTTCCATCTCAATTCTCCGCTTCGCCGTCGCTCAGGACCGGTAGTACGTTTCGCCGTTGGCCGCCATTGCCTTCATGCGGTCCGTCGGCTCGTACAGCTTGCCCAGCTGCTCATACTGCGCGCACTTGTCGAGCACGGTCTGCATGCCCAGCGTGTCCGCGTACTTGAGGGCGCCGCCGTGATGGGGCGGGAAGCCAATGCCGAGGATGAGCCCCATGTCGGCCTCGTTCGGCGTGGCCACGATGCCTTCTTCCAGGCAGCGGGCGGTCTCGATGATCATGGGCAGCATGTGTCGGTCGATGATTTCCTCGGCGGAAAAGTCCTTCTGCCCATCGGGCTGCACGCCGGCGATCAGTTCGTAGGCGGCCTCGTCGCGCTCCTTTTTCGGCTTGCCCTTGCGGTCGATCGTGTACTGGTAGAAGCCGACACCGTTCTTCTGGCCGAAGCGCTCTGCTTTATACATGGCGTCCAGGGCAGACTCGAAGGTCTTGCCCATGCGGTCCGGGTAACCCTCGGCCAGCACGTCGCCGACGTGGTGGGCCGTGTCCATGCCGACCACGTCCTGCAGGTAGGCCGGGCCCATGGGCCAGCCGAAGCCTTCCATGACCTTGTCGATGGCCGCGAAGTCCGCACCGTCCCGGACCAGGGCCATGAAGCCACCGAAGTAGGGGAACAGGACCCGGTTGACCAGGAAGCCCGGGCAGTTGTTTACGACAATGGCGTTCTTGCCCATGGCCGTGGCGTAGGCGACGGTCGTGGCAACGGCCTCGTCGGAGGTCTTTTCACCCCGGATGACCTCGACCAGCGGCATGCGGTGCACCGGGTTGAAGAAATGCATGCCGAGGAAGTGCTCCGGATGCTTGAGGGCGCTGGCCAGCTCATCGATGGAGATGGACGAGGTGTTTGAGGCGATGACGGTGCCGTCCGGAACGTTGCCCTCGACCTCCGCCAGCACGGCCTTCTTGATGTCGGGGTTCTCGACCACCGCCTCGACGACGATGTCGACGCTGCCGAAGTCGCCGTAGTTCAGCGTGGGACGGATGTCCGCCAGGATTTCACCGGCCTTTTCGCTGGTGATTTTCTCCCGGCTGACCAGCTTGCCGAGCAGCTTGTTGGCCTCGCTCATGCCGAGGTCGAGCTGCTCATCCCGGATGTCCTTCATGATGATGGGCGTGCCCTTGCTGGCGCTCTGGTAGGCGATGCCGCCGCCCATGATGCCGGCGCCGAGCACGGCCGCCTGCTCTACCGGCCGGGCCAGCTTCTGGGCCTGCTTGGCCTTTTTCTTGAGCAGTTGGTCGTTGAGGAACAGGCCGATCAGCGAGTCTGCCACCTGGGTCTTCGCCAGCTTGGCGAAACCGGCGGCCTCGATGGCGAGCGCGCCGTCGCGATCCTGCGTTGCCGCCTGCTGTATGGCGGTGACCGCAGCGATGGGCGCCGGGTAGTGCTTACCCGCCTTGCCGGCGATAAAGCCCTTGGCGGTTTCGAACACCATCAGGGACTCGATCTGGTTGAGCTTAAGGGGTCCGGTCTTCTGGGCACGCCGCGCCTTCCAGTCGAACTGGCCGCTGTTGGCCAACTCGATGATCTGCAGTGCTGCCTCCTGCAGCTTGTCTGCGGCCACCACGGCATCGACTGCACCGGTCTTAAAGGCGGCCTCGGCCTTGTTCGGTTTGCCGCCGGCGATCCACTCGATGGCGTTGTCGGCGCCAATGAGGCGCGGGAGCCGCACCGTGCCGCCAAAGCCCGGGTAGATGCCCAGCTTCACTTCCGGCAGGCCGACCTGGGCCTTGTCCGCCATGGTCCGATAGTCCGTGGACAGGCACATTTCCATGCCGCCACCAAGCGCAATGCCGTTGATGGCGGTCACGCTGGGGAAGGGCAAGTCTTCGATGGCGTTGAAGATCTGGTTGGCCTCTTGGAGCCACTGGATAATCTGGTCTTCCGGTTGGGCGAAGATCGCCCCGAATTCCATGATGTCGGCACCGACAATGAAGCCGCTCTTGGCGCTGGTGACAATCAGGCCTTTGAGGGAGCCATCTTCACCCAGGGCCTTGGCCACCTCGGCGAGCTCGTCCAGCGTCTGCCGGTCGAACTTGTTGATGGGCATGTCCTGGCGGTCAAAGCAGAGCTCTGCAATGTCGCCGGGGTGTTTGGTGCAGCGGAGGGATGAGCCCTGGTACATGGTGGATAGGTCCTTGAATGACAGCCGCAACGGCAGCGCGGCCTAGGGATTTTAGGGGTCCAGGCGCTGTTATCCAATCAAAATCGGCGGGCTCGTCGGTGCGTCATTGCACGGCGTTGTCGCTGGAGGCGCATGTGGCCCTCAGCGATGCTTGTACTGCGTCGGGCAGTAGGCGCGACTGACCTCCGCGGGCCGCAGACTTTCATGCTTGGTCCGACGCCCGGAAACGCGTTGGCGCCAGCGTTTGAAGCTGGCGCTCTTCAGTTCGGTCCGCATCAGGACAATGACCTCTTGCTCGCTCAGTCCGAAGCTCGCTTCGATGGCTTCAAAGGGCGTGCGGTCCTCCCAGGCCATTTCAATGACCCGGGAGCGATCCTCAGTTGTCAATTCGCCGAATGATGTTTGCTTTCCCATAGCGGAATCGTGTCTTACAGCCTGTGAACGCAAGGGCACCGGAGCAGGCAAGGCACCGGTGCCGAGTCGGGGTTGACTTATGCCCTGCCGAGTGCGTCTAGAGCGCCGCCGGCGGAATCAGGTCGGATTGCCGTTGCCGCTGGGTTCTGGCCTCAAAGATGGACCAGGCCCCCTCCGGGCCGTGCCAGTCGCCGCCGGTAGCGGCCTTGGCATACTCGGTCGCCCGCGTCTCGAAGAAGTTGGCGTGTTCAACGCCGTTGAGAATCTCCGTGAGCCAGGGCAGCGGATGCTCGGTGACGCCGTACACGGGCTCGAGGCTGAGCTGGCGCAGGCGCCAGTCGGCGACATAGCGGATGTAGCGTTTCACGTCTTCAGCGGTGAGGCCTTCCAGGGGGCCCATCTCGAAGGCCAGGTCGATAAAGCGGTCTTCGAGGGCGACCACGGTTTTCGCACAGTCAATGATGTCGTCCTTCACCGGCGCGGTGAGGGCGCCCGTTTCCCGTGCGAAGGTGTGGAAGAGCCGGATCATGCCCTCGCAGTGCAGGCTTTCATCCCGCACGGACCAGGAGACAATCTGGCCCATGCCGCGCATCTTGTTGTGCCGCGGAAAGTTCAGCAGGATGGCGAAGCTGGCGAAGAGCTGGAGCCCCTCCGTAAAGCCGCCGAACATGGCGATGGAGCGCAGGATGTCCTCGTCCGTGTCCACGCCGAAGCGCTGCATGAAATCATGCTTGTCGGCCATGGCCTCGTAGTCCATGAAGGCGGCGAACTCGGACTCGGGCATGCCGATGGTCTCGAGCAGCAGCGCATAGGCCACGATGTGCACGGTTTCCATGTTGGCAAAGGCGGCCAGCATCATTTTGATTTCCGTGGGGCGGAAGACACGGGCATAGCGCTCCATGTAGTTGTCCTGCACCTCCACGTCAGACTGGGTGAAGAAGCGGAACACCTGTGTCAGCAGGTTGCGTTCCGCGTCGTCGAGGCGGTTGGCCCAGTCCTTACAGTCTTCCCCGAGCGGCACTTCCTCCGGGAGCCAGTGGATCTGCTGCTGGCGGCGCCAGAACTCGATGGCCCAGGGATAGCGGAACGGTTTGTAGCTGACGCTGGGCGTGAGCAGGCCTGCGCGGTCGAGCAGTTCAATCTGTGCTTTGGCTTTCATGGTCTTCTCCCTACTGGCAGGCCAGGCATTCGTCGTACTTGTTGCCGTCGGCGGTGAGCGCCCGCTCCGGCCATTCCTTCGTGTTGTCCGCCTCCACGCCCGCAAACCCGGCGCGCTGCACCGACTTCGAGCGGCAGTAGTAGAGGCTCTTGATACCGCGCTCCCAGGCGGACCAGTGCAGCATGAGCAGGTCCCACTTGTGGATGTCGCTGTGCAGGAACAGGTTCAGGGATTGGCCCTGGCAGATCTCCGGCGCCCGGTCGGCGGCCAGGTCGATGAGCCAGCGCTGGTCGATCTCAAACGCCGTGCGGAATACCGCCTTTTCGTCGTCGCTGAGTGACTCGAGGTGCTGCACGGAGCCTTCCTGCTCGAGGATGGACGCCCAGGTCCCCGGCGTATCCAGGCCCTTTTCCGCCAGCAGCGCCTGTAGGGCGCGGTTTTTCACGGTGAAGGAGCCCGACAGGGTTTTGTGCGTGTAGATGTTCGCTGGAATTGGCTCGATGCAGGCGCTGGCGCCCCCGCAGATGATGCTGATGCTGGCAGTTGGGGCGATGGCGAGCTTGTTGCTGAAGCGCTCCATGACCCCCTTCTCGGCCGCGTCGGGGCAGGCACCGCGCTCCTCGGCCAGGACACGGGAAGCGCGGTCTGCTTCCTTGCGGATGTGCTTGAAGATCTTCCGGTTCCAGCTTTTCGCCAGCGCACCCTCGAAGGGGATACCGCGCGCCTGGAGGAAGGAATGAAAGCCCATGGCGCCCAGGCCGACCGAGCGCTCGCGCATGGCTGAGTAGCGCGCGTTCTCCATGCTGTTTGGCGCGCGCTCGATGTAGTCGTCCAGGACATTGTCGAGAAAGCGCATGACATCCTCGATGAACTGCTCGTCCTCATGCCATTCGTCCCAGCGGTCGAGGTTGAGTGAGGAGAGGCAGCACACAGCGGTGCGGGTCCGACCGTGCTGGTCAATGCCCGTGGGCAGCAGGATTTCGCTGCACAGGTTGGACTGGCGGACCGCAAGTCCGGCTTCGCGGTGGTAGGAGGGCAGGGCGTCGTTGGCCGTATCGGAGAACAGCAGGTAGGGCTCGCCGGTCTGCAGGCGGGTTTCCAGGATCTTCTGCCACAGCTGCCGTGCGGAAACGGTTCGCAAGGCCTCGCCGGTGGCCGGGCTGCGCAGCGCGAACTCCGCGTCGTCGCGCACGGCCTTCATGAACTCATCGGTCACGCAGATGCCGTGGTGCAGGTTCAGGCTCTTGCGGTTGAAGTCGCCGGAGGGCTTGCGGATTTCCACGAACTCCTCGATTTCCGGGTGATGGATATCGATGTACACCGCGGCAGAGCCCCGTCGCAGACTGCCCTGGGAAATGGCGAGGGTGAGCGAGTCCATGACGCGAACGAAGGGGATGATGCCGGAGCTCTGGCCGTTGAGCTTGACGTTCTCGCCGATGGAGCGCACGCCGCCCCAGTAGGTGCCGATGCCGCCGCCGTTCGAGGCCAGCCAGACGTTCTCGGTCCAGGTATCGACGATGCTGTCCAGGCTGTCTTCCACGGCGTTGAGGAAGCAGGAAATGGGAAGGCCCCGGGTCGTGCCGCCATTGCTGAGCACTGGCGTAGCGGGCATGAACCAGAGCTGGGAGATGTAGTCGTAGATGCGCTGTGCGTGCTGGCGGTCATCGGCATAGGCGCTGGCTACGCGGGCGAACATGCCCTGGTAGGTTTCCTCCGGGAGCAGGTAGCGGTCTCGGAGTGTGGCCTTGCCAAAGTCCGTAAGCCGACCATCCCGGCTTTCATCAATGACAAGTCGGGTTGCCGGGTCGATGGTGGTGTGCGTTTGAGCGGCGACGGATTGGGATGAGCCGGCCTTGAGTGTGCTTTGTCGTTCTGCTTGTTGCATGCGGGTTCCTCGCGCTGGTGTCGAAGGGCGAGGTGGGCAGGCGGATTTCGGACGGCGTGCAGCAGGGGCAGGAGTCCGCAATCTCGCTCGGCACACCCCGTCCGATGAGGTCGAATGTCCGGCGGCAGGTCTCCTGGCTGACGGTGTTTTCGGCGCCTCGCCTTCCCGGTTTTACCCAGTGGCTGCATGAGTGCGCCCATGCCGTTCACAGTTGCGGGGGCAGCTCCGGAGTTCAGGTTTGTGACCCGTCACCGGATTCCCTTTTCATCGCGATGCGAACCGTCGGGACACAACATCTTGTGCCTCGGGAACAGGAATTGTCAATGTGTTGTGCTTTATTCGTGAAGGGCTGGCTGTGCTTTCTGCTGGGTAAGCGGGTTCTAAGCGGCACCAGGCCCGTCGATGGGCGGACCGCATGCTCGTGCGTGTCGACTGCGCCAACTGGCCCCAAGCACTCGTTTCGGTGATGATTCGCCGAACCGGTATGCGAAAAGAACAGGCCTATGACCATGGATTCCGCAGGGGACCAGATTCCCGTCACGCTGCTCACCGGCTTTCTGGGCAGCGGCAAGACGACGACGCTCAATCACCTGATGCGCCAGCCGGCGTTCGCGGACGTCATGGTGATCATCAACGAATTTGGTGAGGTGGCGCTGGATCACCTGCTGATCGGTGAACGCACCGAGAACCTGGTGATGGAAATGAGCAGCGGGTGCCTGTGCTGCAACATTCGCGGTGACCTGGTCAAAACGCTCAGCGATCTGAGCTGGCGCTTCTCCCGCAATGGTGAGCGGCAGTTCAATCGTGTCGTGATTGAAACCACCGGCGTGGCCGATCCGGCACCCATTGTCCAATCCTTGATGGCGGACCCGGCAGTCGCGTCGAAGTACCGGCTCGATGGCCTCGTGGCCACCGTGGACCTCGCCACGGGCATGGGCACGCTCAATGAATTCACCGAGGCCACCCGGCAGGTCGCCATGGCTGACACGCTGCTGTTGACCAAGAGGGACCTGGTGACGGATGAACAGCGCGACCTGTTGCTGCGTCGAATCGAGGAGATTAATCCGGCCGCCGAGCGCGTGGAGGTTCAGGATGGTCAGGTCGCGCCAGAGCAGGTGCTGGACCTGGGGCTGGTTTCGTCGGACGGCAAGCTCGCTGATGTGGCCGCCTGGCTGCGCGAAGAAGCCTACCCGGGCTCAGCGGCCCATGACCCTGAAGGGCATAAGGCGTTCAGGGGACACGACCACTGTGGGCACGAGGCGCACGACCACGGCCATGGCGCGCACGGCCAATCGGGTCACGCCGACGACCAGGACGGCGGCCAGGACGGCGACCAGGACGGCGACAAGGACGGCGACCAGGACATAGGGATTCACCACGACCACGCTCATGACGTGAACCGCCATGACGAGCACATTCGGGCTTTCTGCTTCACCATTGACGACCCCATTCCCGAGGATGTGGTTGGCCCCTGGCTCGAGGTCATGATGGGCTTCGTGGGCGCCGACATCCTGCGCGTCAAGGGCATCCTCAACGTTGCAGGCCATGAGCAGCCCGTTGCCGTGCACGGCGTGCAGCACATCCTGCATCCACCGGCGACCTTGTCGGCCTGGCCCAGCGAAGACCAGCGCTCACGGCTGGTCTTTATCACCCGCGACATCGGGCCGGAGGAAATCGAGGAGACCTTCCAGGCCTTCAGTCAACCACCGGATAGGGCCTGGGGCGCCGCCTGAACAGTTCGCGCGATGCGGCCCCTTCACGGCCGTGAACTGAACCACACCCCAAGGACGCACCTCAATTGAAGTCCGGGCAGCTTGTGCCCTGTAGCCGCGTGAGCCGCTGATACTGTCGGGTCGCGGTGCCAAAGCCTTGAACCTGTCCCGCATAGCGGAAGCTCAGGCGATCACAGCCTGTCCAGTTCAGCTCGAAGGTTCCCCAGGGTTCCAGCACGACGTCGTCGGGGTCGAAGCTGCTGCCCCAGGCGGTGGCCTGTGCCGGATACACGGCATTGATGCTGACGCTCCTGTCGTTTGGTGTGCCCGTACCGACAATCCAGAATTGCCGTCCATCGCGCCCGTGCGTAAAGAACATGACCGTCACGTCGCCGTTGGCGAGCCACTGGATGATCAGGCCTTCACCATCCCGGTCGGGGTCGAAGTAGGTGCCGGAAAGGCCCGTGTTGGGTGTGCTTTGAAAGCCGCACCCGGTGACCCGCGTGAGCCGCTGTGTGGGCCCGAGCTGGGCCTCGTAGCCGAGCTCAGAATCACCTTCAAACGCCATGACGCCGCCGTCACCCTGCACCTCGCAGCTGGGCACGACCATGGCTGCGCCGCCGGCCGGTGTGCGAACAATCTCCTCGCTGTCGAAGGCGTTGCCGAAGGAGGTCCCTTCCGAGCGCAGTAGCTCATCAAAGACGATTGAGTTGCCCACGATCTGGCCGACTCCGGTAAACCAGGCCGGGCCCGAAGCGTCCGGACGGTAGCTGAAGACGTAGACTACAGCGAGCTCGTCGCTCAGGATTTCGACATAGTGACCCTCGCCGTTTCGCAGCGGGTTATAGAACGCGGCGCTGTGGCCGGCGCTGATCTGGCCGCTGCCCTGGACCTCTACCGCGCCGGCGTCGCAGTCAAAGCGGCCGTCGCCATCACCGTCCTGGGGCCGGCCCAGGCCATAGGCATCCTTGAAGCCGCACGGCAGCGTCGCCAGTGAATCTTCTGGTAGAACGATGGCGGAATCGGGGCCGAGATCGATCGCTGGGCTGCCGGGTAACGGTGAGCGCACCCCGTTTTCATCGGGCTCAGACAGCAGCGGGTCCATGCCGGATACATCCGATGCCTGGCTTAGGTTGCAGCTGTTGTCACTGGCAACGTTAAAGCCGAGAGAAGTGAGCGTGCCATTACCCGCGTCACACGCTGTTTTTGCCCTGGCGCTGGCGCCTTGCAGCTGATTGGGTGCCTCGTCTGGCTGATCATCAAAGACATTGCCCAACAGTAGCACTTCGCCCCCGGACGCGACCGTTGGCCCGTCAGAGGGCCCCTTAAAGGTATTGTTTTGTAGCTCTGCCCTCACCCCGTCGAACACCACACCACGGCCCCTGTCAGCGCGCTCGAAGGTGCTCTCCTTGACGGTTACCTGGGTGGGCGCAACGTTGGACGCGTCGGACTGAATGTAGAGGTGTGCCCCTCCGTCGCCCGCCGAGTTATTTCTGTAGGTGCCAAACCCGACATCCACGGAAGAGTTCGGGCCGTCGCCAGCAAACACGGCGATGGCACCACCAAATCCATCGGACGCATTGTCCCAGAACGACCCCTCAACGAGGAGGCCTCCTGCGCTGCTGAAGGAAATGGCACCGCCATTAGCTTCGCTGCTGCATCCGGCCACGAATCCTTCCCCGGTCAAGGACAGGTCGCCCTGATCGCTGACCGCCACGGCGCCACCATTGCCCGTGGCGGCGCTATCGAGAATTGAAACGTTTGTCCCAGAAAGCAGGGCGTTTTCTCTGACCAGGAATGCGCCACCATCGCCATCACTGGAGAAATCAGCGACGGTGGTAAATGAGGCGCCGACCGTGCCGAAGGGGCTGCTGAACTCGACCACACCTTCGCCGGATAGCTCCATGAAGCGAAATGGTCGCGTTGCGGTGACGGCACGCCTGTGGGTGGCAAAGTCCCCGGGTGTTCCGTCTGGACGCAAGGCGATAAATATGATTTTCGATTTTATTTCTGGCAAGGCATTGCCCGTACCTTGGTACGGCTGGGTGTAGACGAAATCAGCAGGCTGTCCCGTCAGTTCGATTCTCCAGGTTCGGGTCGTATCCTGGTTGGCTGTCTCTATCGCGGTAATCAGCGCGTCGACGTCACCATAGGGCACCTGGATCGTGTCTCCGGTCGGCTGCTCTGAATCTGGGAGACTGACCTCCCCCTCGATCACGCCCTGGACGACACCCGCCGCGTTGACCAGGTCGAAGGCACAGCGCGATTGTTCAAAATCGCCGTAGTCGAAGAGCCAACTCTGCACCGTGGGGATGGCGGTGCCGTCCTCGTCAAAAAATTCGATGGAAAAGCCACCGACGAACAGATCGTCGCCGAGGGCCGTATCGAGCCCCGTGCCGCCCACGGCCACAAAGTCGCCTTCCGTGGCTTGCTCCAGGCCGAAGAGCAGATTCACGGCCTGTCCGCTGAACAGAGATTCACTGCCGTTGAGCAAGGAGAAGGTCAGGCCATCCGTGGGCGTGAAAAAGCCAATCTGCCCGCCTGCGGTGGGAGTGAAGTCACTGAACTCGCTGGGCTGGGGTGGATTGAAGCCCAGTCTGAAGTTATCGGGATCCGATGCGAGGGCGGCCGGCGCAGAGAAATTCAACCAGTCGGTCGAAGAAAAGATGCACTGCAAGGTGCCGACATCCTGAGAGTCCTGGGCCCTTGCTGTGCTCGCGAACAGCGGGATCAGAGCAAATACCGCGATCGCACCCAAAAGGCTGCGAACGAGGTTCCGGGGATTCTCACCATCAATGACCATCTTGACCTCCCGACGTGCGCCGGAAGCTCCCCCGCGGAAGGCTGCGTTTGGCCGTGGGAGCCGGGCACGCTGAAATTGTTGTTAACGCTTTACATTAATAGGCGACCGGACGGCGTTCTGCTCAATCATCGGCCTCTGACCCGTGTAACTGGGTGACGGCAACCTTGAGTTTGCGGCCTGCGGGGTTCTTGGCTGCAACTGCCCGCACCGCCTGTTAGCCCAAGCTGTGACCTTCGATTACGGTCTCCGGCCTGAACAATTAGTTCGGGAAATGTTCACACTTTGCTGACCCAGTTCGTGAAATCTTTCGCGGCTTAAACCGAACAACAGCGCACCACGAGGCTCGAGAACCGATCACTAATCGGCGGCAGGAGACTCAGCGGTTTTGCAAAAAAAGACTTTGCGAGTGGAGGGAAGCATGACAGTTTGGAAACGCTGTGTCGGGGGCGCGATTGCGCTGTGCCTGACCGGTTATGCGTCGGCAGAGCAGCCCGTAGAAGGCCTCGAGCAGACGCGCCTGTTTGAAGAAATCTGGCGATCTGTTGACGTTTACGGAGACCGTGACCGTGACGATTTCCCGTTCATCAAGTTTCGCGGGCGCTACCACGGCACCGCGTTTACGGTGAACGGTGAGGGCACGGACGATGCCGGCTGGGAAAACCGGCGCTTTCGCCTCGGCATGGACATCCTGTTTTCCGACAAGCTGGAGTTCGCCTTCGACTTCAACATGTCCACAGACAGCGAAGACGAGGTGGTCGACAACTTCGACTTCATCGCGATCAACTACCGCTTTAACGAAAACACGGCCCTGTCCGTGGGCAAGCTGCGTCGTAACCCGCTCACGCGGGAAGACAGCATGTCTTCAAACCGAATTCTCACGATTGAGCGTTCTCTGCTGACCTCCCGCTTCTTCATCGACAACGCTGGCGGTGCCTTCGCGCTTCATATCAAGGACCGTTGGGCATTCGGTGGCGGCGTGCTGCTGGGCAGTTCGGAGGAGGATCTGAACCTGCCGAATTTCGACGGCTCCCTGCTGTTCAAGGGCAACATTGCCAAGCAGGTGACGCCCACCACCGAGATCCGGCTGGATTATCTCTATAACCCCGGCGACCTCGACAACAATGACGTGGAGCCTTACCGCAACGTTGTTTCGCTAAACAGCTACACGCGTATCGGGCGCTGGGGACTCATTACCGATCTCATCTATGCGGACGCACAGGCCACGGCGCGGGGTGATCTCTACGGGTTCGTGGTTCTTCCCCACATCATGCTGACCGACCGGCTGCAATTCGTGACGCGCTATACCTGGTCAGGCTCCAACGAAGACGACGGCATTCGTCTGCTCAACCGCTACGAGCGCCGGGCCGTACCCGAGGGCTTTGAGTTCGGTGATCGCCACCAGGCCCTGTATGCGGGCTTGAACTATTACTTCTTCGGGCACAAGTTCAAGCTGATGTCCGGGATCGAGTACACGGATTTTGAATCCGTTAATGGAAACACTTCGATCTTCACAGCGAATGCCGCGGTGCGGTTTTACTTCTGAATCGGGCGCAGCGGCAGAAGCCTTAGCCAGCGAAGGCCACGCCCCACACCAGACCCGAACACCCAGGGAGTCAACACAATGACACGTTTTTTACTTGGCGCCGGTGCGCTCGCACTGGCTGCGACCTCCGCCATGGCGCAGGATTTCTCGGTCGAACGCATCGACCACCACATCCGCACGCTGTCCGACGACAGCTTTGAGGGGCGTGCGCCCGGCACGGTCGGCGAGCGCCTGACCGTGGCCTACCTGTCCGGCGCCTTCGCTGCCGTTGGCCTTGAGCCAGGCGGCGATCTGCGCGAGGACGGCAGCCGCGCCTGGACCCAGGACGTGATCCTCAAGCGTTCAACCATGCTTGAGGCGCCGGAGCTGGCCCTCACCATCGACGGCGAGCGCGTCCCCATGGTGCAGGACCAGGATCTGGCCGTCCGATCTCCGGTCAACGGCAGCGACCGCGTCGAGCTGAGTGACGTGCCGCTGGTGTTCGTGGGGTACGGCACGCACGCACCGGAGCGCGACTGGTCCGACTTCAAGGACCTGGACGTGACGGGCAAAGTCATCGTGGCGCTCGTCAACGACCCCGACTTTGAAACCGGCGAGGGGGACTTCGGCGGTGAGGCCATGACCTACTACGGTCGCTGGACCTACAAGTACGAGGAGGCGGCCCGGCGCGGGGCGGCGGGCGTGCTGGTCATCCATGAAACAAAGCCTGCCAGCTACCCCTGGGGCGTGATCGCCAATGGCAATGACACGACGCTCGATATTGTCCGCGCAGACCCTGCCGCAGACCACAGCGCACTCCAAGGCTGGATGCATGTCGACATCGCCAGCCGGCTGTTCGAAGCTGCTGGCACCACCTACGAGGACGCCAAGGCCATGGCGCAGCAGCGCGACTTCCAGCCCATGGAGTTTGGCGCAACGATTGACGCGACCCTGGTGTCCACCAGCGAACAGATTGCGGCCAAGAACATCGTCGGCATCCTGCCGGGCACGAGCCGCCCGGATGAACACGTGGTCTTTACGGGCCACCACGACCACCTGGGCGTAGGGCAGCCGGACGAGACGGGCGACACGATCTACAACGGCGCGATCGACAACGCCACCGGCCTGGCGCTCATGATCGAGATGGGCCGCGCCTTCGCCGAGTCCGGTGGCACGGACCGCAGCCTGGTCTTTCTCGCCGTGGGCGCAGAAGAGAGCGGCCTGCTGGGGGCAAAGTACTACGCGGCCAACCCGCTCTATCCGCT